>NZ_JBDSQY010000171.1:0-9243 GCF_039929585.1 Capsulimonas sp. | reverse complement strand
CTCTGCGCCAGTGGCAATGTCGAGCGCGTGCAGCTTCCAGTGGTAGGGGCCCGAGGAGCTGTCCTGCGTGTAAGCGGCGACATAAATTGTGTTCGTGGCCGGATCGATGACGGGCGTTGGAAGAACGCCGATCTCCACCTTGATATCGCTGTATGCGCCGTAACGCGTGTTGAAGCCCGACGGCCGGGGAGTTCCCAGCGTGACACGCCAGAGCGGCGACGAGGCGGCGGGACTGTCCGCGTCGAAAGCGTACACGCTGTCGTGCATGGTGGCGACATAGACGACATTGTGGGTTCCCTGTCCGGGAACGGCGACGTTCGGGACATAGAGTGGCTGTGCGTAGATCTGCCCGTCGACGCTGCGTGTGAAGAGCTTGCCGAACGTATTCGCATTGACGTTGCTGGTGTTGAGCGTGTTCTCGCTCAGGTTAGCTCCGGTGCGGGAGTTGTCGTTGTGGTGGGTGAGCACTGAGACCTGTCCCCAGCCTGGCATGGAGGCAGTCAATAGGATGGTGGAGACAGTGGCGGTCTTCCAGAGATAGCGCGGCTGGCTGATTGATTTACGCGGCATAACGTTGCTTGCTCCTTAAGCGATTGCTTGTCGTTGCGGCTCGGGTGGGAAAGCGGGTTTGTGATTGGGGGCAGCAGCAGTGCATGGGTGGGCTTGCCCGATCGGCCCGCGATGCAGGAAATCTGTCCAGCGTTGTTGATCGCGCATCTTGCGGAAAGCGTCCTTCCTGTGTTTGGGGGATCAAATCGTTCAGGTTCTCCCTCTAGCCCTTGCGCCGGCAAAAAAGGAGAGCCGCCGCAAATGTGCGCTGCTGAAGCTCAACAGGAGCGAGAACTAAGCCCAGGGCAACCATGGAATAAGGGCAGGTAACATTGAGGCTCGATTCGACTAAGATTTGACGGGCATGCGAGAATAATACGGTTCCAAAAGAGAAGAACTGCGAGAATTTATATTTTGGCGCCAACGAATAATGGCGCCAAAACTACAGATGCGCTCATGAATGAGAGCCGTCTCCAATTCATCAAACACGGTTATTGTACCCACTTAGATCTGATGTTAATTGCTATTTTTACTTTATTTTTGTGAAGAACCAAGAATGCTGCCCTGCTTCTATTTCCAATGCAGTAGGGCCTGTATCAGCGTAGAAAGGGACCAGCAGTGAATGTTGATGTGGAAGGTAGTTTTATGGATCCATTTCAATAGCTCGTGAGATTGGAGGCTCACGAATGGCGCCTCAGGGACTTGTTCAACTTCCTGAGGATCCCAAAGAATATTTCGGCATCCAACTCCAGCGTCCTCCGCGCGGCGGCATTGAGAACGAGCATGTCTCATACCATATTGACAGTGTGCTGTCAATATGGTATGCTTCCGTTATGGATTATGAGCAAGGAATTAATGACCCCGCCAGCAGATTTGCGCTCGCCGTTTTTCGAGTTAACGGCGTTTTGATGAACGCCGGCGAGAAGCTAACCAAGCCTCTCGCACAATCCAGTGCGCGCTGGCAGATACTTGGCCGGGCCGGTTACACTCCGCAAACTGTCTCCCAGATGGCCCGCGAAATGGGACTCGCTCGACAGAGTGTCCAAAGAGTAGCAGATGCCTTGCAAAGGGATGGATTAGTTGTCCTTGAGGCGATTCCTACGGACAAACGTACGGCGCTACTCACTCTAACACCCGCTGGACAAGAGGTGCTTGCCAAAATTTACAAGCGAAATGCCGAATGGACACGGAGAATTTCAGGGCGCATTTCGGCTCACGAATTCGAAAAAGCGATCGAGTCACTAGAGCATATAAGAATTATCATTGAGGAGGATTTACATGAGTAATGCCGTGTTTACAGCCACGATAGCCAAAGAGAATAAAGAGGGCGGATGGACGTTTGTCACCTGGCCCGAATCAGTCGCCTTTCTTGGTACCGGCAAGGCCACGAAGGTTTCAGCAAAGATTGGTGGCCATGAGTTTACAGTTACTAGCCTGCCGACCGGCGATGGAACCCACTTTCTCCCTCTTAGCAAACCCGTGATGAAGGCTATTGGTAAAGTGGTAGGAGAGACCGTAGAGGTTGAAGTCTGGAGGCAGCAATGAAATCCTTGCCTACGCGCGTTCTGACATGTGAGTGCGGGGCGGTAAAGATCGAGCTTGCGGGATCGCCGATCATGGTAAATATCTGCCATTGCAAGTACTGCCAGAAAGGGTCTGAGCACATGGAACATTTACCAAACGCCCCGCACATACTAGATTCGCACAAAGGGACTCCGTATGTCCTCTTCCGAAAAGATCGGGTTAAGATAACACAGGGCGCCGAGCACTGCACTGACTACCGATTGGAAGGTGAAGGTAACACAAGGCGTGTAGTGGCCTCTTGCTGCAATTCCCCGCTCTTCCTCGATTTCGAGCCGGGCCACTGGGTCTCATTCTATCAGCAGCGATTCGACGCACCAGTCCCGCAGGCGGAAATGAGAATTCAGACAAGCAGTATCTCCACAGAAAAGGCGCCCGATGACGGACTCCCAATGTATGCTGGTTTCCCCGCCGTTATGATGCTAAAGCTCCTTACTTCTCGCGCTGCCATGGGCATAAGGCCCAACATGGGCATGCGATAAGATCACCGAAATCTCCCACAGGATGAAGACATTCCTCCGAGTAGGTTGCTTGGCTGAAGTGTCTGCAATTGACTGGAAGCGTCTTGACGATCTGCCAAAAGTGGCTTGTTTAGGGTGGGCTTGTCCATCACAGTCATAGGAAAATTTTACCCGATGAAAATCGACGATACAGGAGACATCAAAATGTCTGTGTAACATCAGTTTAGTCAGGTATCCTACCCATAGAAATCTTCGGAATGATGGAAGACCCATATTGACTGCCCAATTTCCTTTCGATAACACCTACGCACGACTGCCGGAGCGGTTCTTTACGCGCACCGCGCCCACTCCGGTCGCCGCGCCGCGATTGATCCGGGTGAACACGCCTCTCGCGCGGCAGCTCGGCCTTGATCCGGACTGGCTCGCCAGCGCCGAGGGTGTGGAAGTCCTCTCGGGTCGGCGTGTCCCCGAAGGCGCCGAGCCTATCGCGATGGCTTACGCGGGACATCAGTTCGGGGGCTTCTCGCCGCAGCTCGGGGATGGGCGCGCGATCTTGCTCGGCGAAGTCATCGACCAGGGTGGGGCGCGGCGTGACATCCAGCTGAAGGGCGCCGGGCCGACGCCCTTCTCACGCCGCGGCGACGGGCGGGCCGCGCTGGGACCGGTCCTGCGCGAATACATCGTCAGTGAGGCCATGGCGGCGCTGGGCGTCCCCACCACGCGCGCCCTTGCGGCAGTGACGACGGGCGAAAGGGTGCGCCGGGAGACCATACTCCCCGGGGCCGTGCTGACGCGCGTGGCCGCCAGTCATATCCGAGTCGGCACGTTTGAGTTCTTCGCGCGCCACGGCGACGTGGAGGGCGTGCGGCTGCTCGCGGATTTTGTCATTGCCCGTCACTATCCGGACGCGGCCCACGCGGAGCGGCCTTACCGCGCGCTGCTGGGCGCGGTGATTGGGGCGCAAGCCAGGCTCATCGCGCAGTGGATGCACCTCGGGTTTATCCATGGGGTCATGAACACAGACAACATGTCGGTGTCCGGTGAGACGATCGATTACGGACCCTGCGCTTTTCTAGACCGGTACGATCCAGAGGCCGCGTTCAGCGCGATCGATACTCAGGGGCGCTACGCCTACCGGAACCAGCCCGCCATCGGCCAATGGAACCTGACACGGCTTGCCGAGTGTCTCCTGTCGCTTCTGTCTGACGACGAGGATGCGGCTGTCGCGGAGGCGATGGAAGCGCTCGGCGGCTACGCATCATTCTTCGAGAATGCTTATGAGGCTGGGCTGCGGCGCAAGCTGGGCCTGTTCACGGAACGCGAAGGGGACGTGGAGCTCGGGAGCGATCTGCTGGGGGCCATGGCAGTGAACGGCGCCGACTTCACGCTCACATTCCGCCGGCTGAGCGACGCCGTATCGGGTCCGAACGGCGATGAAGGTGTGCGCGCCCTCTTTGCCGACTCCTCGGCGTTTGACGGGTGGGCGGCGCGTTGGCGACAGCGGCTGGGTCAGGAACCCATGGACGCTGCGGCGCGCCGAGCGGCCATGCGGTCCGTAAACCCAGCCTTTATTCCGCGCAACCATCGTGTGGAAGCCGTCATTCAAGCGGCCGTCGAGGCGGATGACTTCGGTCCGTTCGAGGAGATGCTGACCGTCTTGGCCCATCCGTTCGAGGACCAGCCGGCCTTTGCGTATTACGCGGACCCGCCGCAAGATAGCGAGCGAGTATATCAGACGTTCTGCGGGACATAATTTAGGATCTGATCAAGAGGAAGAATTGCGTGGTGGCTAGCCCGGATTGTGAATGAATGGCTCAAACAAGGCGTTCGCGCGCCCTCACTCCTCGCGTCAGCGATGCACGCCCGTGGTCGACGCACGCACGATCAGCTCGGTGGGCAGGGAGATCCGGCACTCGGAGGCGGGCGCGCCTTCGATCATCGCCAGCAGCCGTTCCACCGCCACTTGCCCGATCCGGTGGAACGGCTGCCGGACCGTCGTCAGGCCACCGGCGATGTGCATCGCCTCTGGAACATCGTCGAAGCCGGTAACCGCAATGTCCTCGGGGACCCGGAAGCCACGCTTGCCGAGTGCTTCGACCGTACGGGCCGCCAGCCAGTCGTTCGAGAGGACGATCGCATCCAGCTTTTCCGCAGTCTGTATCATGCGATGCATCTCGCGTTCCATCACGTCATTCGTAAGAACATCCGCAGAGCGGCACGCAAGTTCCATGGGAGACGGATCCCACTCCAGACCCGCGGCGGTCATCGCCTCACGGAATCCCTGGTAGCGGTCGATGTGGTCGGAGTCGTGGAGTGGGCCAATATAGCCGATGCGCCGGCGACCGACCGATACGAGGTGCTCGACAACGGCGTGCATGGCCCCAATGTTGTCGACATTGACATATCCGACATTGGCCGGGACCTGTCGGGTCAGTACCGAGACAATGGGGAGGCCGGCCGCAGCCGTCCGCTCCAGCAGGGCGTCGCGGAGTGTCGAGCCGATCACGACGAGCCCATCGATATACCCGTCGAGAAAGCGGACTCCGCTGTGTGGTCCTGGCGTGTACCAGCTTGTATATGTCAGCACATCGTGTCCGGCCGCTTCCGCGCTCCGGTTGATCCCTGACAGCAGGGGCGGGATGATTGAGTAGGTTGGCCATTCGACGAAGTCCCAGAGACCGTGGGCCACTACGCCGAGGATGCGCGTTCGTCGGTTCCGGATCGCCTGCGTCAGCGCATTCGGCGTGAAGTTTAGCGCGTCGATCGCCTCCTGGACGCGCTCGCGTGTGCTTGCATTTATCCGCCTCTTGCCGTTCAGGTAATTGGAAACCGTCGATGCCGCCACACCGGCCTGCTCGGCCACATCGTGGATCGTGGCGCGCCTCCGCGTCGCGGGCGCTTCAGGCGCCATCTTGTCGGCCGGCCAGCCTGCCGCCGCTTCGTCCGGATTGCCCACGATGCTTGGAGCAGGGGACTGGGAACTGTGCGGGACATCAGAGACAGCCGGCGGATCCGCTTGCTTCTCTTCTTTCGGGTCGCCCTCCCGGAACCAGTTGCGCAACGTCCGCGGCGTCACCCCCAGCGTCTCCCCGATCAGAGCGAGCGTCCGGCCTTCCGCGTGCAGAGCCGCCGCCTGCTCCCGCAGGCTGCCCGGATAGCCGCGCCCTTTCCGCTCCGTCACGTAGCGGCGCCGGCAGGCGTCACACCGGTACTGCTGGCGGCCGTTGTTCATCCCGGCCTTCACCTGTTTCGCCCCGCTTCCACATCGCGGGCAGCATATCTCCGGCATCTAGATCTCCGTTTCTCGCAATGGCCAAGCCGCCGCATCCTCGTGATATCCCTTGCGTGCGGATGTCGGCGGGCAGCTAGCGAGCTTCGATATCATATTATATCACGTAGTCTTCCAAATACAGACACATATCATTTATATTTCCCTGTTCTGCATGCCACTACCTCGTCAGTTACAATTTTTTACTCATAATCAGAATTTCGCTTGACAGATGCACGCCATAATGATATACTTTTGCCATAGTAGCGAACTTGATTTTCTGTAGCAGGAATGTGAGCGTTAATTTCGAGCAATCGACCGTTGAGTCGAAAACAACCCAATGCGATGCTTTTCTATGAAGCCATCCTCTTCCGACGGAATGTCAGAACAGAGGAAAGGAGACCATACTCGATATCGTAAGATAGTCTTGGCAAACCGTTCTTCTCTGACGAGAAGGTTCAAAATCGAAAGGAATTATTTCTCAATGATATGCAAATCTAAACTTGGTTTCACACTGATCGAATTACTAGTTGTCATCGCGATAATCGCGATACTTGCAGCCATCCTCTTCCCCGTTTTTGCGCAAGCCCGTGAAAAGGCGCGCCAGATCAGCTGCGCCAGCAACGAAAAGCAACTTGGCTTGGCATTCGCACAGTACGTGCAGGACAACGACGAGAGATATCCTTACGCGGCGCAAACCGTCGACGGCGGCGCCTGGTGGGGCGAGACCAACTCCGTCTGGCCCGAGGAAATTTCGTCCTATGTCAAAACCTATAAGTCCTACAATTGTCCTGACGACAGCAAGACCGGCGTTACCAACTGGGAGGGTGTTGCTATCTCCTACGCGGTCAACGGCGTGATAGCATTTGACAACACAGGACCAATAACCCTAGGAGTCATGGGGATGCAAGATTGGAACGGCCAGATACACGGCGGCAGGACGCTTGCGCAGATCGGCATGCCGTCCG
This sequence comes from Capsulimonas sp., assembly GCF_039929585.1. NCBI lineage: Bacteria > Bacillati > Armatimonadota > Armatimonadia > Capsulimonadales > Capsulimonadaceae > Capsulimonas > Capsulimonas sp. Next base: position 2,416 of record NZ_JBDSQY010000171.1, on the reverse strand, counting down.
ACACTATTCTTCTGTGCGAGCACTGGAATTCCGACTTAGATAAGGGTGGCGCCATGAACGCCTCACATGCCGGTCTGGAAGGGTTTATCTCTGGCGTCCAATGGTTCCACTTTGGCGGCTTGCTTCCCGATCCCACTCGACCTGCCACTGCACCTTATCCTACCAGCCAGAATGGCGGCGTAAACGTTCACTCCAATGGCCTCTCCAATTTTCTGTTTTGCGATGGACATGTCAAGGCGCTACGCCCCGTGAGCACCGTCCAGCCCGTTAACATGTGGGACGCATCACGGTCGTAAAATTCACACAGGACGACTGTCTGCTCGACGTTTGGAACAAAAGAAAGACATTATCGTGACAATGCGAACCCGCAATATCATTGCGCTCTGCCTGATGGTTCTCGGCGGCAGTCAGATACTCATGGGCTGCGGTGCGAAAGAAAGCGATTCCAAGACTCCGGAGGAAAAGAAAGCTTTCGCAGGCGGACACGCGCCCCCCGGATATGCCGAGAAAATGATGTCGCAGCATAACATGAATCCAGCTGCGCCTGCGCCGGCTCAGCCACAGGCCAATCACTAGGGCGGCAATCAGTGATTTGCTCCGTCCCTATTCGGCTGGCGTCTGGAATGCCGGCCGAATAGGGATGTTCGGCTCTATGACTATCGACACCGTATCGATGCTAGATCTCAGTGCATCGACAATGCCGTCTAGGGAAAAATCACTCACAATGAAATCAGCAAAACGTTTCCAGATCTTCCGACGGAGCGCCGCCGTCCCCCTCGCGTGCCTTCTCCTGGGCCTAACAGCCGGCCAACAAGCGCGTGCGACGCAGTACTCGGTACTCTACAATTTCAAATCGGATTCGAATGGCTACGGTCCTTATGGGGCTTGGCCTTTCACAGGTCTAGTAGAAAGCTCCAGTAATGTCTTGTACGGAGCTAACTTTCGTTGCCCCGGCCAAGCACAGACCTATTGGCAATGCGTGTATACCTATTCGACGTTAACGGGCGCTATGACCAACATAAACGTCTTTCCGAATGTCTATAGCGCCAGCGGCCCCTATTTCGGTATTCAAGGACCGCTCATTCAGGGGAGCGACGGCAACTTTTACGGAACGACCCTTGATGGCGGGCCAAATTTCCCGCTCGGCGGTCAGGTTGTTGGCTTTGCATTCAAACTCACGCCGTCAGGGACTATGACGTACATGCACATTTTCGGCGACGGGACGGTGGCGAATGATGGGCATACTCCGCATGGTGGACTCCTGCAGGGAAGCGACGGCAATTTCTACGGGACCACCTCGTCTGGGGGCGTGAATGGCAATGGAACATTCTTTAAGCTCACACCCGTCAGCAACGGCTGGACGGAGACGATCCTGTACCATTTTCCGGCAGGGAGCAATGTACCGCATCCGTTCGGCTCTCTTGTTCAGGACACTAATGGGAACTTCTACGGGTTCACAGGAGCAGCCTCAGTCGTCAAATTAGCTCAGTCTGGTGGAGTCTGGACCCAAACCGTTCTCTATACATTCAACTCAGCTTTCGTAGGACCGTGGTATATGGCTTCAGCTGCGGGTCTCACTTTCGACAAGCAAGGCAATCTGTGGGGAGCGATGCCCGGCGGAGGAACTAACAATGGGGTAGCATTCAAGATTGCAAATCCGGCTGGCGTCCCAACTGTCACGATTGCTCACAACTTTCAGGATGGCTCCGTCGCCAACGATGGGAGGGTTCCCTACGGGCGCCTTGTTCTGGCCAGCGACGGCAACTTTTACGGAACAACCTTCCAAGGAGGCTCGACACCCAGTCCTGGTTTCGGCACGGTATTCAAGATGACCCCGACTGGCGTAGTCACGATTCTTCACTCATTTACAGGCGGCGCGGACGGCGCCAACCCTACAGCCGGCGTTATCCAGGCTCACAACGGGTACCTCTACGGCGCCACGGCAGATATATACGCTAGTTACGGACAGGGAACCCTTTTCCGGATCATTCTTTAGTTGGGCAGCCCGTGCCGGTACTGGCGATCGGCTAATTGACCCCAGCCTCTGGAAGCGTAGCCAGGGTTCTTACGGGCGCATCGCGGTCCTCGGTCTCGTCGCGATGCGCCCGGCGGTGAACCGCAGCGGTTGAGATGAGAAGCCGTCCAGAGAGCTCACGATACGTTTCGCGACTGGCTCGGATCCGGAGACGTTGTTTTAAATGGTGGATACGTTAGAATGGAATTGCATGCGGTTGCTTATCTTTGCGGATTGGCGATCGTAGGAACTTGCCGATACTGATGAATAAAGGATGACGGCAGATATTATCTCATGAGACGTACCAACGCACCGACATTAAAAGACGTTGCCCGAGAGGCGGGAGTGGCCGCGATGACCGTGTCCGTGGTGCTGAATGGCGCCCGGTCGGGCACCCGCGTC
>NZ_JBDSQY010000170.1:0-3700 GCF_039929585.1 Capsulimonas sp. | reverse complement strand
GGCCGCGCTGGCGCCGCCGGCGCAGGACACGGCGGCAACAGTCCAGCCGTAAGGAGGCCGCATGCCCTCCCCAACCTCGGACGCCATTGAAATTTGGCGGTCCGTCACCGGCATCGACGACGCGAATTTTTCACTGCTGACGACGCTTCTCGACGGAGCGTCGTTTTCTTTTGACGATTCCCCCGTCGTTCCCCAGCAGATTTATATTTACCGGGCGCGTCGCTACCAAGCAAACGTCGCTCTTTACTCGGCCTGGTCGCCGCTCGTCTACGTGCGCGGGCCATGGCCTCTGAGAACAGGAAACATCATGGCGAACGAAACGTATACAGGCATGGATTCCTTACTTGGGATCGCCCGCGAAGCGACCGAAGGCATCCCGTGCAAGGCCCAGAAAGGTTATGACCGGCTCAGCGGGTCGATGGATATCGACCTGGACAATCCCGATCGCGAAACCCTTCAGAATATCGATACGGACATTGAAAGCGCTCCGGGCGTCAGCAAGGTCGGCCCCGAGTCGATCCTCTCCACATGGACGCCGGAAGGCCTCAGCCGCGCCCTTTGCGCTCTGTTTGGCGATCCCACGGAAACCGTGGGCGGCGGGACCGCGCCGGCTGCTACGGCCGCAACAGCTTCCGCAGCGGGCGGCGTGATCCCCGCCACGCAGCAGGTTTACTTCAAGACGGCCTACGTTCGCCCGACCGACTGGGGCGTCACGACGGCCAGTACTGAGTTCAGCGCCACCACGAGCGCCGGCGTGACCAACAGTATCAGCGTCGCCTCTCCTGCGGTTCAGACAGGCGCCACCGGCTGGAACCTGTACGCCAGTTTAGCGAGCGGTGCTGAGACGCTGGTCGCTTCGAACATCGCGATCGGTACGCCGTACGTCCTCACGGACCTGGCGAAGATCGACGTCAGCGCGGACGTCGCGCCCCAATCCTTCTTTGTTCACCAGTGGAAATCGAAGCGAGGTTTTGTCCCGCATACGCTCCTGGAGAAGCGCGGCAACTCCGTCTACGCCTTCCCAGGCTCTAAGGTGAACTCACACAGCTTTTCGGTGGACAAGACGCAGTCGACGCCCCTCCAGGCGACGTTCGAGTGGCTGGCGCTCAATCAGCTGATTTACCGGACCGATGGCGTGCTCACCGATGTCGCTCTGGACACCGCCGGCATGGACCCGAACGCCTGTTTCGGATCGTCTCAGGCGATCATGACGATCGCCGGCAACCTCGCGCCGCAGTGCAAGGTCTTCAACATCAAGCTCGACAAGGCAATGCAGGAGCGGCAAGGGCTGACCGGTTACCGAGGTCCGGTCGCGCATTTCTCCGAAGGCTGCACCTATACCGGTGATATGACCATGTATTTCGGAAACGAGGCGGAATCGATCGTCTACTTCGGCAAGCTCGATTCGGTCACCGTGCCGTATGGGGCGACCAAGAGAATTCGGACGTTCTCGATGCAGCTTGCCATCATCGGTGAGCCGACCACCACCGGGTACCGGCCGCGGCTGTACTACAAGGTGCCGAAAGCCCAATACAAGAAGGTCGCCAAGCCTGTTCAGGGCAAGAACGCCATCATGCAGTCCGTGAACTGGAAGGCTTACTATGACGCGGCCTCCAGCTGCGCGGTGATCATTGAGCTATGGCATTCGGAGGCCTTGGCGACGATCACGGCGGCGGCCACGCCCATCACCAGTGTCCCGATCAATGCGATCAACGCCTACACCGCATAACCGGACGATCTGATAGTTAACAGATACCCCTGATTATCAACGGACATCATAGTCAATCGGAATGAGATCCGGCGCGGTCTACCGCGCCGGATCGGAGAGAGATCCATGGCAAAAGAATTAACGGCGGCCCAGCTCCAGCAGCGTCAGGAGCGCCTGGACAGGCAAAGCGCTCCGGTACAGAAGTCGGGCTCCGCCGAGGATGTCAATGAGGCGGAGCCGGTTTCGCTTTCCGTCGCGATGGGCGAGGGCGAGACCATCATGCTGGGAGATCGTCCGCTGAAGATCGCCCAGTTTCCGTTGAAGTACCTGAATGAAGGCTACGCGATGGTGTATAAGTGTCACGCGCTTCTGCTCGCGATCGCCATGGCGGCTCCCGATGATGCGCCGGCGGACCTGGAGCTGGTGACGGATGTTTATAACGCGCTTCTGAAGCGAACGCCGGAGAGCGATCCGCCCTCTTATACCCTCCAGGAAGTGACGTTCTTCATTTCCGCGCTGCCGAGCGCCGTGAGCAACGACACGGCCGTCCAGGATGCGATGTACAATGCCGTTTTGTTCGCGCTCCGCCGCCGGCAAAAGGACATCACGCGTGAGGAATTGGAAGAGGAGTTCGATCTCGCGTGGTTCCTGCGCGCCGTCCGGATGATCCTGCGCGTCAATCGCGGAATGCGCGAAAGTTTTTAGGGACCTCCGCGAGCGCCCCAGCTCGCGGAGCGGCGGCCGATTGGGGAAAGAACTTCGCCTTTGCGCGCGCCTACTTCGGACCGATCGATATGGAAGACACGGACATCGACCAGTTGAAGATGCTAACGGACCGTATCCAGGAGATCGAGAAGTACCGGTCGGAGATGGTCGCGTCAAGCCTGGCGCAGATCTTGTGGGCTACCCCGAGATAAATCTCGCAATGAGTGCAACAAAACCCCTCTAATTCGGTCGTATAATGTACTATGCGATCAAACACAGAGACACGTTCCAAAGCAGTTGTTGCGTTTTTTCTGCTTCTTTGCGTCGCCGTTGCCTTCCTGATCGTCTCCCGGAAACCGAGAGAGGTTGTCAGCGCGCGCGAGGCCGTCCCGGTCCATGTCTTCAAAGCTCGCGAATTTCACAACCGACCATCTCAGCGACCCCGCGTCAGAGAAAGGAGATCAAGATTGAATGCACTCGCCTACAAGTACATCATCAATGATAGCGGTTCGCACATGGATGCGCCGGACTTCGTTCTTGACGCTCCGTTGCTCTACGACGGAAACCCCGGAGATGCGTCGACAGGATACACGACAGCCGGAACAGGGCATGGATACTTACGAGCGTTCATTGATTTAGGTTCGACTGTCAATGTCCGAGGAGTCAGACTTTCAGGAAACCTGTTCTACTTCTTTATATTGTATTCGACGGATGGCGTGAACTGGAACGCAGTTGGGCCGATATCCTCTGGTTCGACGTTTGCGTGCAATATCAACGCCAGATATTTACAGGGCGGACCAGCTTCTGAGATTACTGACTTCCACGCCTACGATAGCGCGAATGCATTGATCGGCGCTCCGTCAGCGCCGCCCACGGCGGCGCCGTCACTTACGTTCGGAACGCTGACGTCGAAAGTCGTGCCGGTCATCATCCCGGCTCTCGGCGGGGGCGCCGCCTCTTACGATCTCCAGCGCGCTTCGGATGTGAGCGGCGGCGCCGGCGCATACGTCACGATCCAGGCCTCAGTGACCCCGTCCGCCGCCTATCCCGATACGACCGCCATTCCAAAGCAGAGGTTTTGGTACCGGCTCTTGGCCGTGAACGGATCGGGGGCGGCGGCGGGACTGGGCGCCCCGGTCACCGTCCCGGATATCCTCGCGCCGTCTCTTAGCGGAGTCGCCTTACTGACGAACAACGTTCCCATTATTCGGGTCAGCGGCGCTTAAAACACCCTCCCATATTCTCAATCTGCAAAAAAGCCTCTCCGGCGCCGGAGAGGCTTTTTTG
>NZ_JBDSQY010000169.1:0-7266 GCF_039929585.1 Capsulimonas sp. | reverse complement strand
GATCCCGAGACCCTCTTCAAAAGACTTCAAGAGATTCAGTTCGTTCTCAGCGACGACCGAGAGAATAATTTCAAGCCCATTCAAGTTTACACACCGCAGCAGCTGATCGCACGGCAGCAATTCTACGACAACATCGCCGGGAGTCCCGAGAATGTGCTTGCCGGAAACCCATTTGAGATCGCGAACACCGTCAGCCCACGCCTGGTCAAGCGACGCGACAACTACAACGACCTCGCCGGGTTCTTTGTCGTGGTCTTCGATGCGTTTAACGCCGATGGAACCGCGCGCGTCAACCGGGACACCAAGTCCATCGCTTTGCGCGTCATCACCAGCGACCCGAAGTTTGCATCATTCCCCCTCGACAAACTCCCCTAACCGCTTCGATCGCCCTCGCCGTTCCAATTCGGCGAGGGGCTTCCATCAAAATATCATCAATTATATTTCGTAAAAATTTAATCCTGTCTTAATGATCTTATCACTATTTGCTGTTATACTCCCTGCGTAGGCGTTGAAGGAAATACGCATCAGCGTCCTCTAATCCAACAACAGCAGTCGATCCAGGCTGTCAATATTGCGCAGGCCCGGTATACAGGCAACAATGGGAATAGACAAGCTAGGAAACAGCGGTAACGCGCATCCTTGGCCAACATGGAGGATCAAAGCTGGTTATGTATCGAAAATGGAATAAAGAAGCGATTGCGATGGAAATCGTCAGCATGTACGAGTCCGGGGAGAATCTCAACTACTCCAGCGTCGCCACAAATAATCTTACGCTTTTACGGGCCGCCACCCGCTACTTCGGAACCTGGGAAGCGGCCGTCAACTTCTCCGGCCTCGACTACGAACAGATCCGCCGTTACAAGTCCTGGACCCGCGAGCGTATCATCGCCCGCGTTCAGGAACTGCACGCGCAGGGCGTCGACCTGTCCTGGCGTAATGTCTGTCTAAACGTCGATCCTCAGCTCGCCGCCGCCGCCACTAAGAAAAGCCACTTCGGCTCCTGGCGTGAGGCGCTGGAAAGCTCCGGCCTCAACTACGACGACATCCGCCGGTACCGCGAGTGGGATGATGAGCGTGTGCTGGCCATGGTCCGCGAGTTCCACAAGAACGGCGCGGGTCTGAACGCCAAGAACATGGAATCCGAAGACATCACGCTGATCACGGCGGCCCGCCGCCGGTTCGACTCCTGGCACCAGGCGCTGACCGCCGCCGGTCTGGACTACCGCGAGATCGTTCAGCGCGCTCCCTTCAAGCGCGGCCTCGGACGCGGACAGAGCAAGCGCGCCTTACACGCTACGACCACTAAGAATTAGCACGCCCCTCCCAGGCCCCGCCGCCAAAGCGCCCGATCCTCCCCGGATCGGGCGCTTTGTTATGATTGATTACCCCGCGCAATTGTTTTCATACGTTAAAACGAAAAGTTAACACAAACTTAATGACTCCTTAACATTCCCTTAATCTCGCCCCCTAGATTGCACGGTACAATAGCGGCGTACTCAAGAGAAACCGGCCCCAAGCAGTCAACCGCAGGGCCGGATTATAAAAAGTGTTCGTTACATACCAGGAGAAATGATCCATGAAACTGTCCATGAAGTCAGTAAAGGGTTTCACCCTTATTGAACTGCTCGTCGTCATCGCTATCATCGCGATTCTCGCCGCCATCCTGTTCCCCGTCTTCGCCAAGGCCCGTGAGAAGGCCCGCCAGATCAGCTGCGCCAGCAACATGCGCCAAATCGGCCTCGCCACCCTGCAGTATAACCAGGATTACGACGAAGCCTTCTACCCTCACCGCTTCAACTGTGCCGGCACCTGTACGGAGTACACGAGCGGCGCCAATCCTTACGCCGGCCTTGACGCCGCCTCCAGCACAAAGTTCTACTGGATGTATCTTCTGCAGCCGTACACCAAGAGCTTCGATGTCTTCAAGTGTCCATCGAACCCTGCCGCCTTCACCTCCAACAACACGGGCAATCAGAAACTGGCCGCCGCTCCCGGCGCCGCCGGCATGGACTACGGCGGCCAAAATAGCTACGGTCACAATGACGCCTTCCTGAGCCCCGCCGCCCCGTTCGGCGCCCCGGCTGGCACCGCCTCGACGCCCGTAAGCCTGGCTTCCATTCAGCGCCCGTCGGGTACGATCATGGTTACCGACGCCACCTACTATGGCGTTGCTCCTGATGCTACCGGCGAAAGCGGCATTACACCGAACTACAACGGCACGCCCGACGCCGCTTTGGCTGCCACCGACGCCGCTTTCATGGTCGTTCCTGGCGCGCAGTACGCTCACTACTGGGCCAACATCGGCAACGCCAACTGGACATTCAACGGCGGAGTCGTCCCGAACGGCGCTCTGTCCCTGGCTCAAGCCCGCCACACCGGCTTGGTCAACTGCCAGTTCGTTGATGGCCACGTCAAGGCCATCCGCGCAGAGAAGGTTATCTCCGACATCTGCCTTTGGGCGACCGACGCCGACGGCGCGCATCCGAACTGTAACTAATTCTCCCTTAAGGGAACGACAAGAAACCAGCCTGCAACCGAAAGGTCGCAGGCTGGTTTTGTTTTTTAACTCCCCACATTTCTGAGATCATATGCTGCCCAATAGCACTTCCAGGAGACAACACAACTTGAATTGCCCGGCGAAAAACCTCATTGCAGCTCTCGTTTTACTAATGTCGCTCACACCTCATAACGCTGATGCGCATGGCCACATTGTGGAAGCCGCCGCCCCCGATCATGCAACGCACATCGCATCTCCGGATCACCTGTTCGTCACGGACTTCATGATCGACGCTGGAACAACAGGCGTCTTATCGGTTTCTGTTGCTAAAGATAACGTTCACGGTTCAACGCAGTTGAAGGGTCTGGCCCAGATTTGTAGTTTTATGTGGCTGCCGAAACACCCGCATACTCTGGTCTTCTCCACTTCAGGTGTCGGCGCTCCGTCCGCACTGATGCTGTTTGATGGGAAGTCACTGCACGTCCTGCGCCGAACGAAAAAAGTTCAGTCAGGCAGCTACATCCTTCATGGCTCACTGAGCGATGGGCGGACGCTGGTGTACGGATATTCGTCTGATTATTTCAGTCTGAATGAGCATACATTTCGCCGTGCGGAGGCAGAACTTCAGAAGCGCCGTTATTTGACGATCGGCAAATAAACAATCTAAACGCGCATGTACTTCGCCAGAATAGCGTCTTCTTCGGAGATTTTTGGCTTGCTGGAGATTTGCAGCAGGATGGACGTTCCCTCGCTGCTTGTGCTGAATGTGAGGTTGTCGGCGGCTTCGAGCATGAGATGGAAGCCCATGCCGAGGGAGATGCGGGTGGAGTAGCCTTTTTCTAGCGTGGCGCGGGCGAGGTGGACTGGGGCGATACCGGTTCCGTTGTCGTCGATAAGGACGCTGACGATCGGGCCGTCGAGCCAGACACGGGCGCCGCCGCCGCCGCCGTGCTTGATAGCGTTGGTGGCGGCCTCGCTGACACTCGTAAGGAGGTCGGCGGTGCGATTGATGTCCATATGGAGATCCATCGCGATTTGGTGCAGGTCACGGCGCAGACAGGAAGCGTCCAACGGCGTCCGCAGGGATTGGACACGCACCGGCTGGGCTTCGGCAAGATCGCGCGGCAGGATCTCGGCGCGATCCACGAGGTTCAGCTTGCCGCCAGTGACCGCGAGCAGGACTTCGCTGTTGAATGAACGCCGCTGTTCCTCGCTCTCAATCAGACGCTGATTGGCCGACGCGAGGCGCTCGTTGACCTCTTCCAGGCGCAGGTGCGAGTCATGGAGGTAGCCCAAAATCTTGCGCAGCCTGCCGGTCACCAAGGCGATCGCGAGCATCCCAAGAAGCAGCGCCATCGACTGTACGCTCTCGGCCATCTTGGGCAGCGACACGAGCGCCCAGCCATGCTGATTGTCATTGAAAAAATAGATGCGTGTGAGGATCAGAGCTGCGAATGACGCGGCGACGCCTCCACGAACACCCAGAAATGCGGCGGCGATGGCGACGGGAATGAGATAGAGGATCGTTTGGGGACTACCCGTGACGATAAACTCTCGAATCCGCAAAATCCACCAGGTGCACAGCGCAAGCAGGCCGAGGGTAAGAAGCGAGCCGACAGAGGGGTTGATGAAGATATCTCGAACGCTCGCGAGCACCTTGCTGGGCGCCTTATAACGGCGGCTGAATTCAGCTGACGTTTGCGGACGAACTTCACGGCCCGCCGACGCAAAGCCGAACTTTGGCGTGCTGCGATTGGACCGCGTATTCCCCGATGCCTTGTCATCTCCCGCAATCGGCGATTGAGGCGAAGGCTGAATGTCTTTCAAATATTCGACGCTCAACGGACATCATCTCCCTGTCTTTCACGCCTCTGCTCGTATTCGTAAGAATAACAGGAAGCGCTAAGAACACTTGTCATACCAGTAACAGCTGATTTCCGCTTGACGATTCAGGGTCCAGGTATGTTTCGCGATGTCCAATCGGGATTCCTGCGCATTAGGACGGTTTGAAAAAATATTTACGGCTGCTTGTTTTGCCCTTGCGTCTCACGGAGGAGAAGCAAGGGCGAATACAATGCTTGCTAGGCATGTTTTTCGGGCTTCAACTGCGGAAAGAGAATGACGTCGCGAATGCTGGGCGCCCCGGTGAGGAGGATCGCCAGGCGGTCGACACCGCTGCCGTAGCCTCCCGTGGGAGGCATGCCGTACTCCATCGCCCGCAGGAAGTCCTCATCCATCGGATGCGCCTCAGCGTCGCCGCCGGCGCGCAGGCTCATCTGCTGCACAAAGCGCTCCCGCTGATCGATCGGATCGTTGATTTCGCTGAAGGCGTTGCCCAGCTCGGCGGCGGCGATGTAAATTTCGAAGCGCCGGGTCAAGCGCTGGTTCTCCGGATGCTTCTTCGCAAGCGGAGAAGTCTCCAGCGGGAAGTCTGTGATGAAGGTCGGCTGGATCAGCGTCGGCTGCGTGTATTTCTCATGCAGCTTCTCGATGATGCCGCCAACGGTCGGCTCGTTCTCGGTAGGCAGCCCTAACCGCTTGAGGACAGCATGGGCGGATTCGAGCGTTTCCAGCTCTTCCGGCGCGACTCCTGCGTACTTGTGGATGCCTTCCAGGATCGGCAGGCGGGTAAACGCGGGCGCCAGATCGATCTCGTGACCGCCGTACGAAAACTGTTCGCAGCCGTGCAGTTCCTTGCAGATATATCGGAACATGCCCTCGACCAGCTCCATCATGTCGTCCAGATCGGCGTAGGCGGCGTAAAGCTCCATCAGCGTGAACTCGGGGTTATGCCGGGTGCTAATGCCCTCGTTGCGGAAAACGCGGCCGATCTCATAGACCTTGTCGAAGCCGCCGACGATCAGGCGCTTCAGATAAAGCTCCAGGGAAATACGCAGGTGCAGCTCGGCGTCCAGGGCGTTGTGATGCGTTAAGAACGGCCGCGCCGCCGCGCCGCCCGCGATCGATTGCAGGATCGGCGTCTCGACTTCCAGATAATTCTGATTGTCTAAATACTGGCGCATGGCGCGCACGATCTTGATGCGGCTGAGCAGAACTTCGCGCGCCTGCTTGTTGACCGTCAGATCGACGTAGCGCTGCCGGTAGCGGATCTCGGTATCCGCAAGCTGGCCGCTGTGCTTCTCTTCGCCGGTCTCCGACTCATACTCCTTGCCGAACGGCAGCGTACGGAGAGCTTTGGCGAGCAGGGTCCAGGACTTGACGTGGACTGAGATTTCGCCGGTCTTCGTCCGGAAGACAAAACCCGACACGCCGACAATATCGCCCAGGTCCAGACGGTGCTTGAGATCATCGAAGATCTCATCGCCGATCTCATCTTTGCGAACATAAAGCTGAATACGGCCGGAGCTGTCGGTCAGGTCGAGAAAGGCGGCCTTCCCCATCAGGCGCACGACGGTGATACGGCCGGCGACCGAGACGGTCTCATTTTCGAGTGTCTCAAAGCCGGCGGCGATCTGGTCGGCGTGATGGGTGACGGGAAAGCGCTCGACCTGGAACGGATCGCGGCCTGCGGCCCGCAGGGCGTTCAGCTTTTCCAGCCGGATTGGGTCGACGCCTTGATGCGCCGTCTGCTGCGCGCCGGCGTCGGACGCGAGTTCGGGGTGTTCGATTTCGGACAAGAGAGCGCTCCTCAGTGATGCGATGCTGTCAGTTGGGTAGTCGTGCGATGAGGGATTGGCCTTCGCCGGCGCGAATTGCGTCGGCGAAGAACCAGAGAAGTGCGGGCCGCCGTTCACTATTTGCGAATGGCGGTGATCAGGTATTTATTTTTGCCGGCGGGAACCGTCACGGAAACGGTATCGCCCACTTTTTTGCCGAACAGCGCTTCGCCCACTGGCGACTCGTCGCTGATCTTATCAATGTTCGGATTCGCTTCGACGGGTGAGACCAGCGTAAATTCCCATTCATCGCCAATATCGTCGGTCACCATAACGATCGATCCGAGTCCCACATAGTCGGTTGGGATCTCATCGTTCTCCATGGGACGCGCGATCTGCATGATATGCTTCAGATCTTCAATGCGGCCTTCCAGGAAAGCCTGCGCATTTTTCGCATCTTCATACTCGGAGTTTTCCGTAAGCTCGCCATAGGTGATGGCGTCCCGGATCCGTTCCGCCACTTCCCGCCGCTCGGTCGTGCGCAGCTTATCCAGCTCCTCCGAAAGTTCCTTATATCCAGCCGCTGTTAATACGATCTCTTCGATGTCGCCCAAGTGCTCAGATCTCCTCGCTCGGAAGGATTCCAGGATCGATGACAGTGAATGAACAGAAGCACCGGCCGCCAAAGCCCTGCTCCGGGCGGGTCAGCCAGTGCTCTTTATGTTCGCCTATGTACTCGATAGTGGCAATGTTTGCGCGCTGTTATACCCCAATTTTGACATGATTGTCAAGCGTATCTTCAAAATAATGGTCAGAAGGCGCAATTTCCGGCTTGGGACGCTCTTCGATCACTGTCAGACTGGTGGAAGCATCGTTTGCCGGCGCGGTCTCCGCAGGCGAGCGGCGCAGCAAACCGCGAACTTTGTCCAAGGCGCTGCGGTAGGCGTCCTGATAGAGTTGCTTCATTCGAGCAGCAGTCAGCTTTTGGCCGGTGCTGAAGTAAATCGAAGCCGTTTTGCCGACAGTATAGGTGCCAGCATAGGCGATAGCGCCTTTCACCACGACCCCCACTCCGCCCGGAACGAGACCAACGAGTTCGCGCGCCACTGCGCGCCATCCGAAGGCGCTTCCAAATACTGGGAGCAGCTCGCG
>NZ_JBDSQY010000168.1:0-20814 GCF_039929585.1 Capsulimonas sp. | reverse complement strand
CGCCCAGCAGAATTGGTCCATCTTGCCTGGCGGTTCTGGGACATGCTATCTCATGAACCTCGCCTCGGGCCAGCTGCTGCAATCTACCGGCGATCCGTATCACACCCACGGCGGCGCGAACGTCCCCAGCAGCAGCAAAGTTGCGGCAACACCGCCATATCACTCCAACCAGCAAATATGGTCGCTTCCCGCGTCCGGCAGTGGGGTGAATTTATTCAATCCAATCAACAACCAGCACGTACGGGCCACGGGGGACTCTTATTGGTCCAACACCAGCCAGGCCTATGTGTCTGGATGCTACCAATCGGCCCTCGTCCCGCATGCGTCCGTCAGCTCACAAGACCAGTGGAATATGGTGCTCCGTGACGGAAACTATCAGATCGTTGCTCGCACCTCGGGGACCGTGCTCGACTGTACCGGCGGCGGCACAGGAAACGGGACGGCCATTGAGCTCTGGACAAACTTGAACAATCAATACCAGACATGGCGGATCACGTACCTGAACAATGGTTACTACTCTATTGTCAATCCCAATTCCGGGCGTTCTCTGGACTGTACTGGCTATACTGGAAACGATAATACCCAGATCGAGCTTTGGGACTACAGCGGCAATGCTGGTCAGCAGTGGAAATTCACCATGCAGGCAGACGGCGGGTTTACCATTTCCCCAGCCCTGACAAACGCGAACGGCGTCAATGATGTGCTGGACGGGGCAGCATGCTCCGGAGCCGCAGGCGCCAAGATAATTCTGTGGCCCTGGAACGGCGGCACGTGCCAGCAGGAATGGAACCTCACGCCTCTGTAATGGGCAGCCTGCTTCTCAGCTGAGAGCGTAACAACTCTCAGCTGTTTCTACTTAGCTCCGTCCTCTCGTCGTCCCCCGCGATCCTCACAACGTTTGCCGCCCAAGCGCCAAGGGTAAAGATCAATATCAGTAAGATTTTCACGTGAAAACGATGAGAGAAGAGGGAATGACGATGGATACCGTACAGGAACCTGTTCAGACAGCAACACATCTGGTCGCCGCTGCTTTTGTCGATCGCGCTCACGCGGAGGAAGCCATCCTCGCCCTGGAAGGCGCCGGTTTCCCTCAGGACTCCATTGGCGCGGCGCTGAAGAACCACGCGGAAGAAAAACTCCTGATGGAGCACACGGGGGCTCATGGAACGGGTGAGGAGCGCACGAGTATTGTCGAAGGCGGCGTGATCGGCGGCTTTGTCGGCGCGATTATCGGCTTTGGGATTTTGAGCGTTCCCGGGGTTGGCCCAGTGATCGCCGGCGGTATTTTGGCCTCAGCGCTGGCCGGCGCCGGAATTGGCGCGGCCTCGGGGGGCATCCACGCCGCCCTAACGCACCTCGGCTTAACCACGGAGCAGGCCGACGAACTGGAAACCCAGTTTCGCGCCGGCGCCGCTCTTGTGACTGTGGCCGCCGGCGCGCGTGGAGACGAAGCCTCAGCGATCTTCCACAAGTTCGGCGGTCAACTGCACGCCGTCGAGACCGAAGCGCCGATCAGCGAGGAAGAAGCCGAGGAGATCGAAGAAAAGGCCTGGTAGTCCAGGACAATTCTTCCATTATAAGATCATCTCAATATACTTCTGGGACGCCGCGTCCAGACTCTCGACATTCGTGATCTCGAAGCGGCTCCCATCCACATCCAGCAGCAGCAGATGCGTCGGCGAAAGCCACACGGCGTTCTCCTGCAAATTCTGTGTCACGAAATCGCGCGTTCCCCGATCTGTCTCCACCGTCCAGTAAGTCGCCCCAAACTCCTGCTTCGCATGTTTGACGATCAGTACCGTCGCGGTCAGATATCGGCGCCGCAATTCCTCCTGGGCCGCCGCCAGCGACTCAGCAGAGAGCAAGTTTGGGTTCGAAACCGTGACGATCTCATCGCCTTTCCCATCCAGCAGCGCGAGATAGGTATTGGGGCGCGACAATGGCGCCGCCCACGCGGGGCGGACGGTGTGATAAGACTTTTCGCCTTCGATGGTGAGGCGGAGGCGGTCCTTGGGTTCGTAGAAGAGTTTTAAGGTTTGTGGGTTCATTTGTTTTGTCCGTGTGCGCCTCATCTCCCCGCGCTTTAGCGCGCCTCCCCTCTTTCCCTGCTAAAGGCCCTTCGGGCGGGAAAGAGGGCGTTCATCACTAGAGGCCGCACGAGTTAATCCGGTGTGGATGGGCTTATTGGGTCTGTTGTTGGCGGCGCTGAGAATGCAGCCTTGGTAATTTGGTCGAGTGTATAGGAAAGACGAGTTTCAACATCGTCTGCCGAGATGCGTAGGATACGCAGACCGTGCTGCGCGAGAACTTTGTCGCGTTCAGCGTCGTAGGGCTGTTGGTCAGCGTGTACGGCGCCATCCACTTCGACCACAAGCCTTTTCGTATGGCAATAGAAGTCGACGATAAATCCGGCAATGACTTGCTGCTGGCGAAAGTGCAGTCCGCGATGCCGCCCGCCTCGCAGCCGATCCCAAAGTATTTTCTCCGTCGGCGTTGGCTCCTTCCGAAACTCCTGCGCCAATTCCACTTTCACCGGAGCATGCTTTCGCCGAATGACCGGCGCATTATCGTCAAGCAAACCAAAATCCCTTCTTATTCCTAATCACATTACGTAACCCTCGTGCGGCGCATAATTACGAACGCCCCCTTTCCCGCCCGAAGGGCCTTTAGCAGGGAAAGGGGGACAGCGCGCTAAAGCGCGGGGGGATGGGGAGCTTACTCCGCCAGCCCAATAATCTGCGTGACCTGGCTCTGTGTCTCCACCAATTTGAAGAACTCGCCCTTCTTTTCCATCAGTTCCGCGTGCGTGCCGATCTCGGCGATCTCGCCCTTGTCCAGCACGATCAGCCGATCCGCGTTGCGCAGGGTCGAAAGACGGTGCGCGATGGCGAAGGTGGTGCGACCGGCGGTGAGGCGGCCGATGGCTTCTTGAATTTGCTTTTCGGTTTCGACATCAACACTGCTCGTGGCTTCGTCCAGGATCAAGATCCGTGGATTGTGCAGGATCGCGCGGGCGATAGAGATGCGCTGGCGCTCGCCGCCGGAGAGCTTGGCGCCGCGTTCGCCGACCATCGTGTCGTAGCCGTCGGGCTTCGCTAGGATGAAGTTGTGTGCGTTCGCGGCTTTGGCGGCCTCGATGACGTCGTCGAAGTCCGCGCCGGGCTTGCCGTAGGCGATGTTCTCCCAGATCGTTCCATTGAACAGGAACGGCTCTTGAAGGACCAAGCCAATCTGGCGGCGCAGGTCTTGCAAGTCGAGATCGCGGTAGTCGATGCCGTCGATGGTCAATGTGCCAGCGTCGGGTTCGTAAAATCGACAGATGAGATTGATCGTTGTTGACTTGCCGGCGCCGGATTTGCCGACCAGGCCGATCATCTCGCCGGGCTTAGCCGTGAACGAGAGGTTCTTGAGCACGGGGTTCGATTTGTCGTAGCCGAACCGAATGTTGCTGAACTCGACCGTCCCTTCGATCGCGTGTATCTTAGCATCTTGCTTGGCGTAACCCTCTTTCTCCATATCCATGATCTCGAAGATACGCTCGGCGCCGGCCATCGCGCGGCTGAACCAGTTGTTCACCTGCGCGAACCATTGCAGCGGACCATAGATCAAGTTGAGATAAGCCGTGACCTTAATGAGGTCGCCCAGCGTGATTTCGTGTCGATAGACCATGGGGCCGCCGACGGACCAGCAGATCAGCGTGCCGATACTGGTGAAAAGGCTCATGGCGCCGAAGATTGTGGACCAGCGCGAATCTGCGGCCACGGCCGCGTCGCGCAGTTCGTTGTTGCGCTGCGCGAACCGATCGAACTCCAGGTCTTCCTGTGCGAACGCCTTCATGACGCGGACGCCGGAGAGCGATTCGTTGAGCAGCGTGTGGAAGCGCGCCCACTTCTGACCGACGCGCGTGAACATTGTGGACATCGGCCGCCAGAAGACGATGCTGATCAGCATGACGATCGGGATCGGCGCGATGATCGCCAGTGTCAGCTTGACGCTGATTTGGAGCAGAAACCCGATGACGCCGATCAGCATCAGTGAATTGATGACAAGAAACGGAAGTCCATCGACGAGAAATCCCCAGACACGGTCCGTATCCTGGGTCACGCGACTTGAGATGGCCCCGACCTGCTTCTTATCGAAATAGCTGACCTGCAAATACTCGATCGCTCGGTAGAGCTGTGAGCGCAGGTCCGCCGCAATATTCGCGGCGAGAAAGGCGATCAGGCGGCCGTTGACGATCTGTATCATCGAACCGAAGACAATTACTCCGCCCCAGAGCGCCATCAACTGATAAAGGTGATGGAGGGTGTGGTGGGAGCTGAGAATGCCGTTGACCAGGTTGCCGACGATCTGCGGCGGAATCAGGTTCGCCAGCGTTGTCAGAATAGAGCATGTGGTCAGAAGCGCCGCCTGCAAGCGATACGGCTTGAGGAAGCCGGCGATGCGCAGCAGCGTGCGGCCGCGATTGACGCACGCGGGGCAGACGCCATCCTTTTCGGGCAGCAGCCGTCCGCACTTCGGGCAGTTCGTCTGCTCCGTCTTGAGGCTGATCAGCAGCGGCTCGCCTTTGGCGAGCTGTTCGATGCCGCGCGCGGCCTCGCTGAACTGCGCCGCGACCGCTTGGGAGTAGCTGATAATCGGGAGGATCTCACCGGTCTTGGCCGTGATCTCCAGCCGTCCGCCGCCGACCAATGGCTCGTTGCGGGCGGTCTTGATTTCGGAGATCGGCATCTGGAAGGCGAGGGTTCCATCGTGATCGAGCACCCGTACTTGATCTTTGGTAATCTCCAGGCTGCGTCGGCCAAACGAGCCGTCACTGTCGATGTCAGCCTCCAGCTGGACCAGCGGCGTATCATCTCGCTGTTCTTCGGATTCGTGCGTCGCTTCCAATGTCGCCATGCGGTCCTCCTGGTCATGATCGGCGCGGTCCGGGCCGCCGCCTTGACGCTTCTGCGTTCTCCACTGTTCTTAGGTTCTAACATTATCGCCGCGAAGGGGGCGAAAAACAAAAGGTTTTTCGCGATGCGCATTTTTCTTTTTCCGATTCTCATGTCATGAGAAGGGTTTTCGGTGTTATTCTCATAACGCTGGGTACATTCACCCATGGACACAGAGCGCCGGACGAAATCGCGCTCAGAAAAAAGGACCCTATGCCGACACGAGAAATCCCACCTGCCGAATGGAAGTCATATTTGGAAGCGTTTAGCGAGCGCCATCAAGGCGCCCTCGCCAAGGTGCTCGTCGCCGATCCATCGGGCGAGCACACAGTTGTCAAGTCCCTGCCGTTTGTCGGCATCTCTCTGGAGACCAAGGGAAGCGATGCGCACGAAATCGCCTTGGAGCTGGGTGATGACGCCTCCGACCACGAGACTCATTTCATCGCACAGCCGAAGAAGCTCTATCACAAGGACGCCACGACGGACCTGAGTGAAGAGATCAACAAAGATGAGATCATCGAAATCACTTCTGGCGTGGACCCGCCGATCACCGTGATTCACCTTCGGCATGCGTAAGCAATGGCGCGGACGCCCTTCTGTGAGAGCGTCCGCGCCTCTGCTAGAATCGCTCCGGCATTCGTTCGCGCAGCATATCTCTGAGTTCCCGAAGCTCTCGCAGTTCCTGGGTGTCGCTGTGGACGACGACCATGCTTGATGTCGGCGCTGTCGGCGCGGGCATGTCCTCCTCATCGACGTAGGCGTTCAGCAATGTGCAGGCGACCCCGAGTTCGTCGAAGCTGTCTTCGTCCGCATTCAGTCGCACAAAGAGATCGCGCGGAACGACGTTTTGCTCGATAAAGTGATCCAGCAGGCTGTTGTACTGACGGATCCCCATCTTCGCCCCACCTTCCAGGGCGCCGGTCAGGCTCGACTCACGGGCAAGATCGGTGATCGCCGCCAGCAGGCGCCTCGCTTGCTTTAAACTGACATTGAACGACGGTGCATTGGCCATTGATTGTTTCCTTTTCGTTTTTACTCAGGCGCCGCCGCAGCAGTTCGCGAGCGTAGTGCAGGCGCCATTTGACGGTTGTGATGGGGAGCGACAGAAACGCAGCGATTTGCGCGACCGACCATTCCTCCCAGTAGCGCAGACGCAGAACGATCCAGTAATCCTCGCCCAGATCGGCGAGCGCCTCGGTCAGATCGTCCCGGATTGGATTGGGCGCGGTCGGCAGACGTTCGAGATGCGCGGGTTCGAGCGGCAGAAAGCGCCCTTCCTGCCGCACCACTCGCCGCGCCCGATGGCGGGTAATGGCGCCGAGCCACGGTCCGAACTGCGCGGGATGGGCAAGTGTCGGCAGGGCGTTCATGGCGATGACAAGGGCGTCCTGCGCGACATCTTCCGCACGCGCCGCATCGCCGACAATGGGGCGAGCGATCAGAGAAATCCCCGCTCGATACCGTCGGGCGAGAACATCAAACGCATCCCGGCATCCGGACCGCGCTCGCAGCACTAATTCCCCATCCTCTCTCTGTTCCAGCTGCGTTTCTTCCAAAACCATGTTTGCCACTCCCACAGTATAGAGACATGTGGCTCGCATTTGGATAGGTCTCGCCGATTATTTTTGTCTCCCGCCGATATGCTACAATAGGCCATGTTCTCCGCTCCATCGACGCCCATTTCCAAGCCTCTCGCCAAGTTCCGCGCCGACCCCATCGCCTTCCTGCGCGGACTTGTGCGTGAGCAAGGCGACATGCCCCACTTTCGCATGGTGGGCCGCCGTTTTGTTCTCGCCAATCACCCCGACGCCGTTCGCGAAGTTCTCATCACTCACCAATCCTCCTTCACCAAAGGCCCCGGTCTACTGCGCGCCGAGCCGCTGCTTGGCAATGGTCTGCTCACCAGCGACGGCGCCGACCACCGCCGTCAGCGTCGCCAATTGCAGTCGGCGTTTTCGCCGGCGAAGCTGGATGAGTATCTGGCGGTGATGAGAGATTCGGTGCGTATGATGCGTGATGAGTGGAGTGATGGCGAGACGCGAGATGTACATCGGGAGATGTCGCGGCTGACGCTGGAGATTGCGCTGCAGACGCTGTTTGGCGCGGCCCCCCTGCCCCCCAATCCTGGGGGAGGAGGTTGTCGTGAGGCGGGGACTGCTTCTTGTCCGCATCTCCAGATGGATGGCGTCGGCGAGGCCATTACCAACGCCATCTTCTCTCGTTACGGAAAACTCACCAACGAGCAAAATCACCCATCCGACAACCTCCTCCCCCAGGATTGGGGGGCAGGGGGGCCGCTGACAATCGCTGTCGATCGGCTTCTCCAGCATCATGCCGGCGTCGACGACACGCTGCTCGGGCTTCTCTTCCAGGAAACGGGACTTGCTTCCGAAGTTCAAGACGCCGAGCGGCGCGATCAGGCGATGACGTTTTTGATCGCTGGGCATGAGTCCGTTTCCGTGGCGCTGGCCTGGGCATGGTATTTGCTCGCCCGACACACCGAAATCGAGGCGCGTTATCATCGAGAGATCGATGGGTGGGATGGGGTAAATCTCTCGGCGCTTGTGTATACGCGCGCCGTGATCGCCGAGACGATGCGCCTGTATCCGCCGGCGTGGATGATGAGCCGGGAGGCTCAGGAGACTGTTGTGGTGGGAGGCGAGACGATGGAGGCGGGGACAATCGTCGTTGTCGCTCCATGCGTGACGCACCAGGACGCACGGTTTTTTCCGGAGCCCCATGCGTTTCGTCCCGAGCGCTGGCTGGAAGCGGAGACGTGGCCGCGCTTTGCGTACTTCCCATTCGGCGCGGGGGCGCGTAAGTGTATCGGCGATGAGTTCGCCTGGCGGGAGATGGTTCTGCTGATGGCGACCCTCGGTCGGGAATGGGCGCCGCGCTTTGATTCCGAGGCGGCGCCCATTCCCCAGCCGATCGTGACCCTTCGTCCGCGCGGCGGAATGCCGATGCGGCTCGTGCGGCGATCTACTGAGAGTCGCCTTTCTTCTTAGGACCAACCTTGGCGCCGTGCTTTTTGAGCAGCGCGATCATGTCCTTGCGCTTGAAGAAGATTGCTTCGTCCAGCGGCGTCTTGCCGAAGTGATTGGGCGCGTTCACCTTGGCGCCGTGGGCGATCAGGAACTTCGCCGTGGGGAGATCTTCCCAGAAGACGGTGTTGTAAAGCGCGCTTTCGCCTATGAAGTCTTGAGCATCCACGAGCTTTGGGTTCTGCTTGAGCAGTCGTTTCATCTTCGGAATGTCATGCGCCTTGACGGCGTCGATCATCTTGTCGGCGAGCGGGTCTTTTTTTGTCTCGGAAGAAGATCCAAGAGAAGATTTCGAGCTGTCCTGCATCGATTTCAGAATGACGGCCGGGTCGCCTAGATCGAGCCGCCACTGTCCGGCTTCCTGGACCGCAGCGATAGACACGACGCCCGGGAGATCCAGCGAGTTTCCCTTGGTCGGCGTAATCTTCACTTCCGTAGGGCTGACGACCTGGAAGGTGTATTTGCTCAGATCCGTGGGGATCGGCTGGCTGAATTTGAACCCATCATCTTTGCTGTCGGATGTGCTGAGCTTGTCCACGCGCGTTAAGAACTCCATGAGCTTGCTCACAAACTCGCGCTCATGGCCCTTCAGCGTCTCGGGAAGGCCGGTCAGCGGCTGATCGGGCTTTGCCTCGCCGAGATAGGTGGCGATAAAGGCGTCGAAGTCCTTTTTCAAGTTCGGGTCTGGAGAAGGCTTGTCCGGGCTCACGCCCAGCTCGGAAAAGCCGATGCCGAAGGCGACCGGGATGGTAAAGACGATCCCGATCGTGCCCACGGAGCGGTCCGTGAGATGTCCGACCGCGTCCGGCAGCGACTTCGAGCCCGCGAAACCCAGGAGCGCCTCATGAGCCCCCTTGAGCGCGGCCGCCGATTGGTCGGGAGTGATCTCGGCCGGCGCCGTTGCGGCGGGCGGCGGATCCTGCTGCGCCCGGGCCCCCTGCAGCGAGAAGAACGCTGCGGAGCAGAGAACGACGCAGGCGGCGTTGGCGGCGAATCGTGCTCGGATGGGGTTCATGACGTTTCCTTTACTTGGCGGCGTCTCTCTTGGCTTTTTTCAGAGTGTCGAGAATCTTGTCGGAATCGCCGAGATCGACTTTCCAGACGCCGTCTTCCTGGAGGGCTTCAAATGTCGTGACGCCGGGGAAATGCAGCGCCTTTGGGTCTTGAGGCGTCACCTTCACATGCGTGGGATTGACAATGTCGAACTTGAAGAAGTCGAGCCGGGCGGGCAGCAGCGCCTGCTGCTGGGACGCGGCGTCGTCCGACTTGTCGTTGGGGGCCTTGCCGTTGAAGCGGTTCGCGAAGGGAACGAGCCCTTGCAGGAATTCATGTCCATGGCCCTGGACTTTTGCCGGGATCGCCGAGACGCCGAAGATCTTGTTGGCGTCGATCCCATAGCTTTGCAGGTAGGCTTCAAAGTCGCGCTTGAGCGCGGGAGCGGCTTTCGCGTCGGGGAGCTGCTCGGGGGCGGCCTCGACGATATAGGCCATGGGCATGGCTGTGATCACGCCGATCAACGCGGACGATCGGTCGGACAGCGCATTCTTTAGGGCCGGAAGATTTGTCGCCTTGGCGAATGTCAGTACGGCTTGCTGCGCGCTGGCGATCTGTGGATCCGAGGAAAAAACGGGCTCCGCTGGAGCGGGCTGCTCCGCAGGCGAGTTTCCGTCCGCGTAACCTCGGTGCGGCGCGGCGAGCAGCGCGCCGGCTATCAAAGCCGCGCAGCCGATCGCGGCGTATCGTTTGCCAATCATTCGATCACCCTTTCACTCAATAATCTTGCTTCTATTCACCATACCATATTTGGCCCTGGCTTGCCACCATCGCGTGTCAGCCTTTGCCGCTCCTGCCGCCATGGCCCACGAGAACGGCGAGGACATCATCCTTGCCCACTTCTCTCGCTTTATCCACCGGCGTCGCGCCCGCGCTATTCTTCGCGTTCACGCTCGCGCCAAGACGCAGTAGAAGTGAGGTCATCGCGGGCTTACCCTCGCCGACCGTTTGAAAGATCGGGGTTTCCCCCTGTGGGTTTCGTACGCTGAGAACAGCGCGATCCTGGTGAACAATCGATTGGATTTTTGCCGCATCGTTTTTTGAGATCGCCTCTTGAAGATCGCGGGCCTCCGCGATTAAAATTCCTGTTCTCGAGTGCGCCTTTTTACTCCATGATTTCTGCATGGCCTTTGATGCGGCCTGCCCTGGTTTGGCGTTGATTTTTGGACGAGCAATGCCGAAGTTCAACATTGCCATAGCGGCATAGCCTAAAATCACCAAAATCAGAATGACCGTGCCGACCATCCCGCAAATGCGACCAATCTTCGTGTTCTGTCGCTGCATCGGATCGCCGAAGCCGCTATCGATCAGTGAGAGACTCTTGTTGCCCATGATCCAGGCGACGGGGCCAAGAATGGGAAGCCCAATGCTCAAAATGCCGAGGGCAAGAATCAGCGTTCCCTTGACCGGGGTGGGACTGCTATATGATGGTGGCTGCATCGGTCGTTCTCCTCTCGGATTACTGGCTGGCTTCGATTACGGATAGGCGTTATTTTGAAAGCGCGTTCGCCAAAATATTCATTTGATCAAGCACACGCTGCGCGGTCCCGCTGGCGTGCATCCAGTCGACTGAGGCGCCAGGATCGCAGCGGTCAGTGTTAATTTTATCGTCGTAGGGAAGGCGCCCAAGCACGGGAACGCCCGTCAATTGTTCGATCGCCGCCGGGCTTGTTTGCTCCGCCAGACCTGGGTTCAAAGGCATTCCCGCGACGATTACGCCCAGTACTGTCAAGCCGGCTGTCTGTGCATAACGCACCGTCATAACGGTGTGATTAATCGTGCCCAGTGCCGGACGCGCGACGATCAGTACCGGCAGTTCCATCTCTCTCGCCAGATCCGCCATCCCATAATCGCCCTGGATCGGAACGGCGATCCCGCCTGCGCCTTCCACCAGCACGCCCGCGTGTCGTGTTCGCAACTCTCGATAGGCCGTCAAAACCTTCGCGAGATCGACCGTCGTCCCTTCCAATTCCGCCGCGGTGGACGGGGCCAGCGGCGCCTCCAGTCGCACGGGGCAGACGAGGTTCATGGGATCGTTTAAGCCGCTCACATGGGTGAGATATTCGGCGTCGCCCGGCTCCCAACCTTCCTGGGTCCGCCGCACTCCCGTTTGGATCGGTTTCATGACGCCGACCTCATGTCCCATCTCACGCAGCGCGCGCGCGAGCGCCGCCGTACAAACGGTCTTGCCGACGCCCGTGTCAGTCCCGGTGATGAAGAGGCTGGGAGCGATTTGGCTCACTCCATCGCCTCCGCGATCGCGTTGGCGGCGTACTCTAAGTCTTCGACGGTGTGGGTCGCCATCACGCTCAGACGCAGGCGGGCGGCGCCGTCGGGGACGGTCGGCGGGCGGATCGCCGGCGCCCATACTCCGGCTTCTTCCAGGCGCGCGGAGACAGCCAGGGCATGCTCGGACGATCCGATATGGACGGGAATGATCGGCGTGACGCCATAGGGAACCGTCAGGCCTCTCTGTGAGAGCAGAGCGCGCATGTGTCCCGAGTTCAGGGTGAGCTGCTCGCGGCGTTCGGGTTCGGCGCGCAGCAGGCGCAGGGCGGCGCGGGCGGCGGCGACCGGGGCGGGGCTTGGGGCAGTGGTGAAAATGAAGGATCGCGCGGTGTTGCGCAGGTAATCGATCAGGATGCGGCTTCCGGCGATGTAGCCGCCTTCGGAGCCAAGGGCTTTGCTGAGCGTTCCCATCTGGATCGTGTTGCCGGGCTGCATGCCGAAATACTCCAGCGTTCCGCGTCCGGAACCGCCCAGAACCCCGGCGCCGTGGGCGTCGTCGATGTAGAGCCATGCGCCGTGTTCGGCGGCGATGGGCTGCAGCTCCGTCAGCGGCGCGAGGTTGCCGTCCATGCTGAAGACGCCGTCGGTGACAATCAGGCAGCGGCGAAATCGGCTTCGGTCATAAAGGAGCTCTCGCACGTGGTCGCCATCGACGTGATCGTAAATCCGCAGCTCCGCGCGGCTGAGACGGCATCCATCGATCAGGCTGGCGTGGTTGAGCTTGTCGCTGAGGATCAAATCGCCGGGACCGACCAGCGCCGGGATTGACCCGAGGTTGGCGGCGTAGCCGCTGCTGAACAGCAGCGCGGCCTCCGTGTGCTTGAAGTCGGCGAGGTCCCGCTCCAGGGACTCATGCAGATCGAGGTTGCCGCTCATCAGACGCGATCCCGAGGCGCCGGCTCCCCAAGTTTCCGTCGCCTCCCGGGCCGCCTCGCGGACTTTGGGATGCGTGGCAAGCCCCAGATAGTTATTGGAGCCGAACACCAGCATACGGCGGCTGTCGATCACTTCCCGCGGGCCGGGAGGGCTTTCGGTCCGGCGCATGCGTCGGTGCAGATGGGCGGCCTTCAGCTGGTCCAGATCGGCGGATAGTTCGGTGTTGAGGTTCACGGTGTGTCTTGCTTTGAGTTCAGGAGTCTTGGGTCTCGGCCGCGATCGCTTCCCGGAGAATGCTCAGCATCTCGGTCAGCTCCCCGGGTGTGCTGGAAAGCGGCGGAACAAAGGTGATGACATGTCCCAGTGGCCGGGTAATAAGCCCCATCTTTAATGCGCGGCGGCAGATGCGGACGCCGATGGCGTCTTCAAACGGGTACAGCTCTCCGTTCGATTTGTCGCGGACGATTTCGATCCCCGCCATCAGCCCAATTTGCCGGATCCCCCCGACATGCGGCAGTGATTGCGCTACGGAGAGCAGGCGACGGACAAGCGCTATCTTCGGCGTGAGGCCGGCGATTACCTGCTCGCGCTCGAAGATATCCAGATTGGCGAGGGCGGCGGCGCAGGCGAGGGGGTTGCCTGTGTAGGAATGCCCGTGCGTGAAGCTCTTCCACTCCTTGTAATCGCCCAGAAACGCATCGTAAATCTTATCCGTCGCCAGTGTCGCCGCGAGAGGCAGGTAGCCGCCCGTCAGCCCCTTGCCCAGGCACAGAAAGTCGGGCGTGACGCCTTCGTGTTCGCAGGCGAACATCGCCCCCGTCCGTCCAAATCCCGTCGCGACTTCGTCGGCGATGAGCAGCACGTCATAACGATCGCACAGCTCGCGAACAGCCTTGAGATACCCTGCGGGCGCGGCCAAGATGCCCCCGGCCATCTGCACGAGCGGCTCCAGGATTACCGCGCAAATCTCGCCTTTGTGAGACTCCAAAGCCGTCTCCATCTGAGCGACGGCGGATTCCAGGCTCGCGGCTCGCGCGGGCGATGGGACGAAATCGACTTCGAAGAGCAGATCGCGGAAAATCCCGTGGAACAGGCCGACGCCGCCGACGCTCACCGCGCCGATCGTGTCGCCATGGTAGCCTTCCGAGAGCGCGACGAACCGCCGCCGGTCCTGCCCCAGATGCTTCCAATACTGAAACGCCATCTTCAGCGCGACTTCAATCGCGGTCGATCCATTGTCCGAATAGAATACGCGCGTCAGCCCCGCCGGCGCGAGCGCCGCGAGCCGCGCCGCGAGCCTTGCCCCCGGTTCGTGCGTCAGTCCCAGCATTGTTGAGTGCGCGACTTTTCCCAGCTGCGCGATCACGGCGTCATCGATCTCCTTGCGCCGATGCCCATGGACATTCAGCCACATCGACGAATTGGCGTCGTAATACTCGCGCCCTTCGGTATCGCGCAGCTTGACGCCCTCGCCGCTTTCGATGAAGATGGGACTGCCTGCTTCCCAATTGCGCATTTGGGTGAAGGGGTGCCAGAGGTGGGATTTTTCGAGTTGGGTGAGTTGGGTGTTGGTCATGGGTATTTCGTTTTGGGCTCTTGAAAGATTACAAGCACCAATAGGAACCTGGGTTATGAAACCGGGTCGATGAACCCGGCTATAAAAGCCGGGCCTTGGGAGTCGCTCCGCGACTAGCCGTCCGTTCCGGACGGAAGAATTGACAATCGTATATCGGCATTTGCGTCCGGGACGGACGCTTAGCGCGCAGCGCTCCCAAGGCCCGGCTTTTATAGCCGGGTTCCTATTGGGTTTCATACCCGGGTTGATCGCATGGGTGAATACGGGATGCTGTGATTGGTTTGTGGTTTACTCGCCTGTCGTATGTCTGGATCAATTTCATCAGGTATCCTAACACCAGTGCAAACCGTTCTTCCATTATCCACGAAACCCGCCGCGCTGGACTTCTTCGCCGGCGGCGGCCTCGCGTCCGAAGGGCTGTCGCCGCATTTCGATGTGGTCTGGGCCAACGACTTCGCCGCCAAGAAGGCGGCGGTGTATGAGGCGAACCATCCCGGACATCTGCATGTCGGGCCGATCCAGGATGTGCGCGGCCAGGATCTGCCGGCGGCGGAGCTTGCCTGGGCGAGTTTTCCCTGTCAGGACCTTTCGCTGGCCGGACGGATGCAGGGAATGCATTCGGGAACGCGCAGCGGTCTGGTTTGGGAGTGGCTGCGCATTCTGGGCGAACTTCCGGCAAAGCCGCCGGTGGTCGTTGCGGAAAACGTCGCCGGCCTCTTATCGTCCGATGGCGGCGCGAACTATCGCACGCTGCATGCGGCGCTGAACGATCTGGGGTACCGGGTGGGCGCGCTTGCGCTCGACGCTGCGCGTTGGCTGCCGCAGTCCCGGCCCCGAATTTTTGTCGTGGGCGTGTGTCAGGATCTCGAGACATCGGCACTGGAATCGGCGGGGCCGGAGTGGGCCCACTCGGACGCCGCGCGCCGTGTGTCGGATTCCCCCGGCTGGGTCTGGTGGAGCCTGCCCGAGCCGCCGCCGCGTACGGTTCGGTTATCCGATCTCATCGACGCCGATGCGCCGGTCCACGCCGACGGAAGAACCGCCCACGTTCTCAGCCTGCTTTCGGAGCGGCATCATGGAAAGTTGATGCAGCTCGCGAATGGCGATATTGTACCCGGCTACCGTCGGATGCGCGAGGGCGCGCAGCGGCTGGAGCTGCGCTTCGATGGCATCGCGGGATGCCTGCGCACACCGGGCGGCGGCAGCAGCCGTCAGGTCGTGGTGATCCGGCGCGGCGATGAGTTTCAGACACGTTTGCTTACCGTCCGTGAAGCCGCGCGTCTGATGGGCGCGCCGGATACTTACCAAATCCCTGGATCGTACAATGATGGGTATAAGGCCATGGGGGATGCCGTCGCGGTTCCGGTCGTGGAGCACCTGGCGCGGCATCTGCTTGCGCCGCTCGTCCAGATCGCAAGAGCGACGTCCCCGAGGTAACTCATGGCGGACACCATCTCTCCCGAACAGCGCAGCGCCGTGATGCGGCAGGTCAAATCCAAGAACACCAAGCCCGAGATGCGCATCCGTTCGCTGCTGCACAAGCGCGGCTTTCGCTTTCGGCTGCACCGGCGCGATCTCCCCGGTGTTCCGGATCTCGTTTTCCCCAGCCGCAAGGCCGTCGTATTCATCCACGGCTGCTTCTGGCATGGCCACCCCTGCAAGCGCGGTCAGCGCCCACCTGCGACCAACGCCGAGTACTGGCGCGCCAAGATCGCCCGCAACGAGGCCCGCGACATCGTGAACCTGCAAAAGCTGGCGGACATGGGCTGGAAGGTCATTGTCGTATGGGAATGCGAGATGAAACAGATCGACGCCGTGATTGATCGATTGGCTTCGGAGTTAGGATAAAAGTTACCCCACCCGCAAGTTCCTCACCAAATTGCCCCGCAGCAAATCAATCACAATCAATCGCCCACGGTCATCCCCAATCGTCACATAGTCCGCTCCAACGCGCGTCGTGACGGACTGTGCGCCGTTCAGATGCAGCTCTAATCGAACGATTAACGCTTTTGTGTCAACGATGCGACAGCAGACCCCGTTGTCGCTGTGTGTGGAGGCGACGATCCAGCTTCCAGACATGGCGACATCTAGTGGTTCATGGCTGGAGTCGCTGGCGCCGAAGAAGAGCCGCTTTCCGTGCTGTGGGATACCAGTTCCTTCGTAAAGAGACAGGCGCGTCCATGAGTCTCCCAACGGGTCGTTCTCCGGCGGAAGCTCCAGCCGCAAATCGCCGATCAAGCCGGACGGTGAAACGGTGCGTCGCAGGTCGAGATAGCCCGTGGACGATTGTGGGATTTCCGCCCGGCCGCGCAGAGCGAGACTAGGCAGGCCGAGTATCCATCGCTGCCAGATGTCCTGTGCGGCCCCCACGGGCGCACCCCAAAAATCGGTGGTTTCCGAACAGTCGACAAGAAAGGAGCACGAGATCGTGTCCCGTGAGATACGCGTGACGCGTCCGGGGATTTCGGGAGTACGCCAGAGGGCTTTGTAGTTGTCGGCGAGGGCGTCGATCGCGAGGAAGTCGGTTCCGGCGGCGGTGAACCAGAGGGAGCCGTCGTAGGTATTGGCCCAGGCGTCCATTTGGACATCGCGCCAGGGACGGGCGGTGCGCTGGAGGAAGTCCAGTCGAGCGATGCGCATGGCGTCGCCGCGCGGGGCGAGCGCGAGGGCGCGGTCGCCGCTGTCCGAAACGACCAGATGATGGGCGGGCTGGTCCAGATGCGCGATCGTGCGTCCGTCGCGTGCGAGCAGCCGCGCGCCGGCTTCGCCAAGTGCGACGGCGCATCGGCCGTCCGGGAGCCAGACGGCGTCCAGCACGGGCATGGCTCCCGTGTCCGAGGCGTCGATCACGATTTCCAGCGGCGCGTCCCATTCCGCCATCAAGGGGCGGGGACAACTGGGAGAGGGCGGCATGTCCGCTTTCAAGGCGCCGTCGCCGGCAAACTTGATCAGACCAGGCAGCCAGGCGCCGGCGAACCCGATCGATCCCGCAGCGGCGTCCTCAATCAGCGAGCGCGCGGCGGCGCGGGCGAGCGCGGACGCCGCCGGAGTGTGCGGCTCCTGTATCAGAGTTTCCGCGAAGGCCAAACGGGACGCGCCAAGCTCCGGCGCGTCATCGGAAAGCAGCGCCAGAGCGCGCTCGCGGATTTCCGGATAGGCCTCCGGCTCCAGTGTGAGCCGCCGCGCGAGCATCCGGGCGGCGGCGGGGCCGCCGGATTCCAGGGCGCGCCGGATCCACTCGTGTGTCAGGGCTCGCCCTTCCGGGACCGGCCAGGCGACGTCCACGGCGGTGGCGTACTCACCCCGCTTTGCGAGTGTTCCGGCCCAGACCATACGCAGCGTCTGAGCGTGTGGCTTGTTCGTGCGCTCCAATCGTGTGACCGCGTCGCCGAACGCTCCGGTGCGACGGGCGATGTCGGCAGCTCGGTCGGCGTCGCCGGCCAGGAACCACTGGCGTACGATCAAGCCCGGCGGCAGGTCGCGCGCCTCCGCCATCTCCGCCGCTAGACGCATTCGTCCGTGACGTTCCAGGAACGCGACGGCTTCTTCATGGACTTGCAGAAGCTCCGCGAGGATAAACGCGGCTTCGTCGATGCGTCCCGCCGCTTCCAGGCGTGCAAAGGCTTTTCGATACATCTCCTGCAGACTGCCGAAGATGTTCCCCCCAAATAGCATGCTTCCGCCGGGAGAAGTGAGGCCGGGCTGGATTTGAAGATCGTCGCGGCGTCCGGGCAAGCCCAGCGCCGGCCAGGGCGTGCGCCCTTCCTCGCCGGAATCTCCCAGCGGCAGCGCGTGCCGCAGAGCTTCGGCAAAATCGCCGCGCTCGAACATCTGCATCATGCGGGCGAGATAGCGCGCCTGACGCATGCCGAAGATCTGCCCTAGATTTGTTCGAACCAGCATTTGCAGGACGATGCGCCGGAGCCACTCAGGCGGCGCGGCGGGCGCTCGCGGAACTGGCGCCGGCCCCGTTCCTGTCCCACGGTTTGCCCCGGCTGCGCCGGCGGATTTTATCCGCGAAGCCGAGGCGGCGCCCATGAGCAGAGCCATCGGGGTGAGGAGAATTCCAAGCCCCATTCCCAGAGCCTTCGCCACTTTCGATCCCCATTCGTTCGTTCGCTCTGGCTCTGGTGCGCCCATCAGCTCCCGAAGCGCCTTCAGCATGTCGGGCGCGGCTGGAGGGATGCCGGCAAGCTGCGTGCGCGGATCGAACTTCGTGAGTGATTCGAACACCTGCGGCGGCGCGAGGGCGGTTCCGAGTGTTTGCGAAGGCAGAAGAGGCCATGGGGAGACATCGAGCCACGACGCCGGGTCCGCCTGCGTCTCGCTTGTGAGAGCAAACAAAGCCGCCGCGCCGTCTCGGAGAATGCAGATCGTGCGCGGCGGCGGGGCAATTGTGTCCCACTCGTCGTCGGTCAATGGCGCGCTCAGCAGGACGTCTTTGCGTGATGTCAGCGGCAGGCCGGGCGCGCGGCGGCAGTCGATTTCATGTGAGTGGGCGAAACGCAGCAGGAGGCCGTCCGCGACGGCGTGGACCACGGCGCCCACTTCCCAAAGGGCCAGCACGCGCCGCCGCGCTTCCGCTTCGCCCACC
Source organism: Capsulimonas sp. (assembly GCF_039929585.1). Classification (NCBI taxonomy): domain Bacteria; kingdom Bacillati; phylum Armatimonadota; class Armatimonadia; order Capsulimonadales; family Capsulimonadaceae; genus Capsulimonas; species Capsulimonas sp. Next base: position 2,445 of record NZ_JBDSQY010000168.1, on the reverse strand, counting down.
AAGGCGAAGTCGAAGAACAGAGCCGAGGCGTCCACGACGCCCTGGTGAACGAGAAAGCGCGGCTTCACGGGTGTCATGAGTCGCTCCCGTTCGGTGTCAATTGATACAGGATCGCTTGATGCTCCAGGGAATAGATGAACACCTCACCGTCCGTGGTCGAGTAAGCGATGATCGCCGCCGCGTGGCTGACGGTGACATGCTCGATCGGCGCATTCGTAAAGGGAAGGGCGTGTGACTGGTTGGGGCCTTGAACCCGAAGCCGCCGAGCGCCCGGCTCCAGCAGTACGAGGGCGGGGAGCGGATTTCCGCGCTGTGCGATGACGCCGACGACGCGGAAATCCGGCCACGACCTCAGCGCAATCATGCCGTCGCGGGTCAGCGCCGTCCATTCTTCGTTCCCCACATGCGCGGCGATCAGCACCGAGCGTTCGTCGACCAAATCTGCTCCATAGCCTTCGAACAGACCCTGGGATTGTGCATCCGGCCGTCCGGTGATCTCGTGCGGCGTGCGCTCGCTGCCGACAATCGCCACGCTCCAGCCGTTCGGAGCTTCCAGGCCGTAAATGATGCGGTCGCGCGCGCCGCGCGCGGCGAGAAATACGCCATTGCTGTAGCGCTGACTGACATAGGCGGCGCCTTTGCCGTCCCGATGGAGGTGCGCGATGGAAAGGCGGCGCGGTCCCGCCGAATTGCGCGGCAGAGCAATGATCAAGCGCGAGCCCTCGGGGTTTGCGTGTGGCTCGGCGAAGCACGGAAGCAGAGGCGACTCCGGACCCGTATTGATTGTTTCCTGATATTTCGCTTCCAGAGGGTATCCGCCGGCCGCCACATTGCCGTTCTTGCCGCCCAGGCAGGAAATCAGCAGAGCGTCGGGCGTCGGGCGCGTCACGATAACATAAGCTTTGCCGGTGCGTCCGGCGGCGAGGATCGTTTGGCGCGACGGATGCTGGTAGACCTTTGGATATCCAGGGCCGGAGCGCGGCGAGTTGGGGACGGGGTAGGCGATCAGGCCGCCGCCCTGCGCTCGCGCGATGAGTTTGCCGCCGCCGGGCGTAAACAGAAGGTTAGACGCCGGCGCCATATTGGGCCGCGCCCGCGTTGGCGCGGCCACGGCGGCGGCGAACGGATCGCGCAAGAGTCGCGCGCAAAGCGCGTCGGCCGGCAGCGGCAATTGCACGTGCGCGTCGGCTCGTCCGGGACGATGGATGTGTGTGGAGATTTCATTCGCCTCCAGACCCAGTTCATCGCGCACCAGGACGCTCGCCGCGCCGTCGTGCGCGGCGAAACGGGCAAGCCGCTCGCCGCCGATGGCCCAAAAATCATCGACGTCGCTTTGCGCCGCCGCACGCTCCCGCCACTTGTCCCACATCTCAGCAGTAGGGGGCAACGATGTCCGGGCCAAAAGCAGCGCTCGGATGCTGGATTCTGTCAGTCCGACGGTCGGTTCCTGATCGGGCTTCTGCAAAATTGCCCACCGAAAGCGCGCCTTCGCGGCTTCGGCGCGGCGGGCGAGGACGATCAGCAGGGCCAGATGCGCGATGCGCGGCCCGCCGATCTGGCTGGGGCCGGCGTCAAACAGAGCGAAGGAGACGCGCCCGCCGGTGCGCGTACGCCGGGCCAGCTGTAAAAAACCGTGCTCGCCCATGGCGGCGCGGCGCAGAAACTCATCGGGCGCTTCGTCGGCGAGGAGCCATTCGGAAAGGAGAAGACGGTCGTAAGGGCCGCGTCGCCCGATGTCTGAGAAGCCGTCGGGATCGCCCTCATCCACACGGTCGCGCGTGCGCATCGGCCCCAGCGCGGCGTCGAGGCGCTGGGCGAGCGGCGCGAGGGCGGCGACGAAATCTGCATCGGGAAACAGACGCAGGTACGGCTCCCAAGAAGCGAGGGCGGCAGGCTGAGAGATCATCGCGTCTCCTCGGTTCGCCGCCACTCGGCCAGCGTCTCGCGCGCTATCGCTCGGGCGGACGCAAAGGACACGAGCGCCGGCCAGTTTGGAACAAGCGCCAGCGGCGGCTTCACCTCGGGATGGCGCAATGCCAGCGCGCCGGCGAGCAGGGCGAGGGGAACGCTGGGAATGTGGGTCGTCGGCGTGAAAAGTGCGGCCGCCGAGGGATCGCGTCCCAGATAAACCACGCCATCTGCCCATGGAAGCTGGTCGGCAGGTCCAAGTACGATCAAAAAACCGTCGCCGGATACTCCTGTGAGCGCCGCCAGCGTTTCGTCGGAAGCGTCCAAAAGCCGGCGGGCCATGGCGATGGCGGCCGCGCCGGAGGCGGCGACGCCGACAGGCTCCAGCGGCAGATCGCGTGTGCGCCAGGTAATAGTGGTGAGATTCGGGCTGGAGACAGGCATGTTCATAGGATCACGAAAGCGATGCTAGAGGTAGATCAGAATTGCCCCTCCACCCCAGAGGATTAGGATAGCCCCTCCGCCCCAATTCTGGGG
>NZ_JBDSQY010000167.1:0-2853 GCF_039929585.1 Capsulimonas sp. | reverse complement strand
CGGCATCGCCGCCGCGTCGCCCAGCGCGCAGAAGGAGCGTCCGAAAATGTTGTTCGAGATATCCAGCAGCAGATCGATATCTTCCGGCCGGCCGCCGCCCGCCATAATACGATCATGGATCTTGACTAGCCAGTTCGTCCCTTCGCGGCACGGAGTACACTTGCCACAGGACTCATGCGCATAGAAGTGCATCAAACGGGTCATGAGCTTGGGAACGCTGACGGTCTCATCGTAAACGATCAGCGCGCCCGATCCCAGCAGCGATCCGGTCTTGCCCAGCGCCTCGTAGTCGTAAGGCGTGTCCAAAAAGTCCGGGGTCAAAAGCGGGGTCGACGATCCGCCGGGGATAAAGAACTTCAGTTTCTTGTCGTTCTTGATGCCCCCACAAATTTCGTAAATGATCTCACGAACCGGGGTGCCGAGAACGATTTCGTAATTGCCGGGCTTCTTCACATGTCCACTGACCGTGATCAGCTTGGTGCCGCGGCTCGCAGGGCCAGCGCCCGGGGTGCCGGTGCCGACCTTCGAATACTCAGCGCCGCCCATGTTGATAATCGGAACGACGGTCGCGATGGTCTCGACATTGTTGATAATCGTTGGGGAATCCCAGACGCCGCTGATGACGGGAAGCGGAGCCGACGGGGGCTTGTGCCGCGGCATACCGCGCTCGCCCATCAGGCTCGACATCAGTGCGGATTCTTCGCCGCATTCATAGGAGCCGGCGCCCATATGGACGTAAATATCGAGATCAAAGCCGCTCCCCAGAATGTTCTTGCCGAGGAAGCCTTTGGCGTAAGCCTGATCGATGGCCTTCTGGATCTGGCGGGCCGGCTGAACGTACTCACCGCGGATATAGATGTAGCAGGCCTTGGCGCGGATCGCCCAGCTTGAGATGATACACCCCTCCACCAGGAGGTGAGGCAGAGCGTTCATCAGGTCGCGGTCCTTCGCGGTGCCCGGCTCGCCTTCGTCGGCGTTGATGACCAAGTAGTGCGGCTTATCCCAGTTCTTCGGGATACCGTTCCACTTGATGAACGTCGGGAACCCGGCGCCGCCTCGGCCACGCAGTCCCGAAAGCTTGACCTCATTGATGATGGCTTCTTGATCCATCGTCAAAGCTTTACGGACCGCGTTGTATCCCTCGTGCTTCAGGTAGACGTCAATGTCGTCAATCCCTGGGACTTGACGGTACTTGTACAAATATTGTGGCTGTTCACTAGGCATCTTGGTGATGGAACCTTCTCTAATTACTTACGCGCCAGGTCTGCGAGGATCTCATCGACCTTTTCGGTCGTCAGGTCCTCGTAATACTTGTCACCCACCATCATGCACGGCGCGTTCGCGCAGGCGCCGAGGCATTCGGCGGCGTTCAGCGTAAACTTGCGGTCCGCCGTCGTCTCGCCGCGTCCAACGCCAAGCTTGCCGCCGATATGATCGATCAGCTCGTCGGCGCCGACCACCATGCAGACGATGTTGTGGCAGACTTCCAGATGATGACGGCCGACTGGGGCCTTATTGTACATCGTATAGAAGGTGGCGACACCTTCCACATACGCAGGCGCCAGCCCGAGGTGCTTGGCGACATCGGCCATCGCTTCGCGCGGCAGCCAGTTGTCGTTTGCAGCCTGAGCGACCCACAGAGCGGGCAGCAGCGCCGCCTTCTTGGTCGGATACTTCGCAATCAGCGAATCGATCTTTTTGGTAACTTCTTCAGTGAGCATAGGTGTTTAAACGAGTTTCGTCATCGCGCTAATTAGCGGTCGATGTCCCCCAAAACGATGTCGATGGAGCCGATCACGGCGACGACGTCGGCGATCATCAGGCCTTCGACCATCTTCGGCAGCGCCTGAAGATTGTTGAAGCTGGGTCCCTTGATCTTCACGCGGTACGGGATGCCCGAACCATCGCTGTAGATATAGTAGCCCTTTTCGCCGCGTCCGCTCTCGACGGCCGCGTAGGTTTCGCCGATCGGCGGGTGATAACCTTCGGTGAACAGCTTGAAGTGGTGGATCAGGCTCTCCATGGAGGTGTCCAGCTCGGCGCGCGGCGGCGGGGCGACCTTGCGGTCGCTCGTCATCACCGGGCCGCCGGGAACATCGCGCAGCGCCTGCACCAGAATTCGGTGGCTCTGCTTGAGTTCTTCCATACGGACCAAGAATCGGTCGTAAACGTCACCGTTCTGGCCGACCGCGATATCGAACTCGAACTCATCGTAGCCCGTGTACGGGTTCGACTTGCGCAGGTCCCAGGCAACGCCCGAGCCGCGCAGCGACGGGCCGCTCATGCCCCAGGCAATGGCGTCCTCGGCCTTGATGATACCGATATTGGAAAGACGCTCGACAAAGATCGGGTTCTTGGAGATCAGGCGGTTGTACTCGTCGAGCTTCTTGGGGAAGTTATCGACGAACTTGCCGACCTTGTGGAACCAGCCTTCGGGAACGTCGCCGCGCAGACCACCGGGACAGATCCAGCTGGTCATCATGCGGACGCCCGAAAGCATTTCCTTCATGTCCAGAATGGCGTCGCGCTCGCGCCACGTGTAGAAGAAGAGCGTCATCGCTCCAATGTCCAGCGCATGCGTTCCCAGCCACAGCAGGTGCGAAGCGATCCGCTCCAGTTCATTGAGGATCAGGCGCAGACGGCGGGCGCGCGGCGGGACTTCCACGTCCAGCAGCTTTTCGACTGCCAGCGAGTAGGCCAGGTTGTTCATCAGGTTCGAGAGGTAATCCTCACGGTCCGTGATGGTCAGCGCCTTGTAATAGGTCATCGACTCCATGGTCTTTTCGAGACCCGTGTGGAGGTAACCGATATGCGGCGTCGCCTTCTGGACATTCTCGCCATCCAGCTCCACGA
>NZ_JBDSQY010000166.1:0-10053 GCF_039929585.1 Capsulimonas sp. | reverse complement strand
GCAAACCGGCGACGGCGCGCTGGATCGTGCCAAGATCCACGCCATATGCAGCCGCCAAATCTTTGCGGCTTGGGATCATGGCGCCGGCGCTCCACTCCCCGGAGGCGATCCTCATCCGCAGGTTTTCTTCGATCCGGCGGTAAACCGCCATGGAAAGATCTCGCTCGCTGCGGACCTTTATCTCTCCGATTTTGCTCATCGCAACGCTTTCCAGACCCATACGGTTGTATGATTTCGTAACATGATTATCGTATCACGACTTGTCCGTCGTGTCAACACATTGTTTTCCAGATGCCTCTATCGCATTCTTTTCTCTCAAAATCGTTGACACGGCGCCAGACTGATGATAAGATATGGTCGTACTCCATGAGTAACGACCGATACTCCGAAAGAGCAAACATATCTATGAACAGAAGTCCGTGGAAGATTCGCGCCGCGTGCGCGATCCTGGCCTCCGCCGCGCTTGCTCCCCTCCCTGCCTCCGCGCAGGACATTGTCGGCAAGGTCATCGCCGGCTACCAGGGCTGGTTCTCGGCGAAGGGCGACGGCTCACCTGTCGGCAGCCTGACCAAGCGCGAAGGCAATTACCACGGAAACTTTGAATGCTACCCCGACATGCGCGAGTTCCCAGCCTCCGAACAGTTTCCAAACCCCAATAAGTGGGGCGCCTTGTCCAACGGCAATCCGTCCCTGATTTTCGCCTCCGACCGCGACTTCACTATCAAACGCCATGTCGGCTGGATGAAACAGTATGGGATCGATACTGCGGCCATTCAGCGCTTTGGCGACGTTTATTCCGACGCGACTTACAAAGATCAGAAAAACGAATTGACGACTCGGATGATGCGCGCGTGCGAAAAATCCGGCGTCAAGTTCTACATCGAATACGACGCCAGCGGATCGGGCGGGGGCGGCTGGGGTCCGAACTGGGTGGCGTCGATCCAAAAAGACTGGACGGATTTCGCTGTCAATCAGAAGATCGCAAAGTCACCCGCTTATGCGCGTGAAGGCGGCAAACCCGTGGTCGAGCTCTGGGGGATGGGTCTGAACGACAACGGTATCTCCAAGGACCCGCAGCAATGGCTGGCGTTAATACAATGGTTCAAGGATCAGGGGTGCTATGTCATCGGCGGCGTCCCCACCGGCTGGAATGGACAGGGTGGCTTTAAAGACGCGCTGACGGGTTTTGAGGCCGTTTACGCCGCGAGTAACGCCATCAATCCCTGGGCTGTCGGCCGCTTCGCGAACGCCGAGGGCGCGGACCACTTTGCCGAAAGCAATCTCAAGCCGGAAGCCGCCTGGTGCAAGCAGCATGGGATCGATTATATCCCCTGCGTTTATCCCGGAACTTCGTTTTTCAACTCGAACGGCCGGACAAAGAATATTATCCCGCGCGCCGGCGGCAAATTGATGTGGTCGCAGTTCGCCAACCTGCGCAGCCTGGGGATCAAAACCTGCTTCGTCTCCATGTTCGATGAGTACAACGAAGCGACACAGATTGCGAAGGCCGCGGAAGATCCCAGCTCTACGCCCGCCGATAAATGGTTTCTCACACTGGACGCCGACGGGGTTTCACTCTCCTCGGACTTCTATCTGCGCCTGACGCATGACGGCGGCAATATGATCAAAGGCCGCGCGCCTTACTCCCGCACGCTGCCGACCAAGCCCTGGAACGATCTTCTGGCGACGAGTTTTGAAACCGGCCAGCCCACAGCGAACGCCGCCCCAGACGCCGCCTACAACAAGAGCCCTAAGAATGTCTCCGGCGCCATATGCGCCGTGACGACAGACAAAGCTCAGAGCGGCTCCCAGTCCCTGCGATACTCGGGAATGGCCAAGGGCGGCGCGGCGGTCTACAGCTATGCTAAAGTCTTCGACTTCACCACCCATCCCAAGACAATCACACCGAACACCCTGCTCTATTATTGGATCTACCCCGAGCAGGACAATGGCCGATACGCCGGCTTGGAAATATTATTCACCGACGGCTCCAAACTCAGCGCCGGCCACTGCGTGGATCAAAACGGCAAACCACTGCGCCCGTCAGCCGGCCATGGCGGCGCCATCCCGCTGAACGCCTGGAGCGTCGTCACCAGCCGCTTGGGAGCGGTGGCGGGCAAAAAAATCAGCAAAGTGTGGGTGGCGTTCGACCGGCCGGGCGCCAAGGGCGTGTACAGCGGACACATCGACGATATTCGGATTTCAAATTAAACGAGAGGCTGAGTCGATCCCCGCACGACCAGTCGCGTCGGCAGCAGAATATGCTGGCAGGCGCTGGGCTCCTCGCGGTGGCTCATGCGCCAGGCGAGCATGGCGGCGGCGCGCTCGCCGATCGATTCGAACGGCTGCCGGATCGTCGTGAGTTTGGGCGGCTGCGGGGTGAAGCGTTCCATGTCGTCAAAGCCGATCACACTCAGCGTTTTTGGGACGGCGATCCCCTGCTCCTCCAAAGCGATCAGCAAATACTGGGCGATGAAGTCGTTCACGGCAAAGACGGCTGTGGGCGGCTCGGGGCGGCTCATCATCTCGCCGATCACTCGATTGATTTCGGACTTGATTGTTTGGCCTGCGAACAGCTTTTCGAATGCAAGCGAGAAGACCATGTCTTCCGATGTGGTCAGGCCCGCGTTCATGCAGGCGTCGAAGTACCCGTCCATGCGCTCCTGAATGGAGGACACGTCCTCATCCGGGGCGAGCAATGCGATCTTGCGATGTCCGAGGGAGATGAGATATTCCGTCGCCTCACGCGCCGCCATACGGTTGTCGATTCCGACAAAATCACATCCGTGCGCAAAGGGGATGCGGTCGACGAACACGACCGGAATATTCGCCGCCATGATCCGCCGAATGTCCGGCAGGGTCTCTTCACCGCCCGCATGGAACATCATCACTCCGGCGACACGCTCCGTCTCCGCCAGATTCAGCGCGTCTTTCTCATGCCGTATCACCCCTTCCGGAGATTTGTCGGAGGTATTGACAGTGAGAATCCGGCAGTTCTCAATCTGACCGCGCAGCCCCTCGTGGATCGAGTTGACCACAACTGTCCAGCTGGGACCAGGATTGAAGGACGGATCGCCGATGATCACCACGGTCTGTACGGCGGCGCTGGGCGCCACGCCTTCTCCAACAGCTCTCATGTGCGCGACAAATGTCCCCCTGCCCCCGTGCGCGACCAGCGCGCCGTCCGCCAGCAGATCGCTGATGGCGCGCTGGATCGTGCGCAGATCGACATTGTACTCGTCGGCTAGCGCCTTGCGGCTCGGCAGCATGGCGCCCGGCGGCCAATGGCCGCTTTCGATCCGTTCTCGCAAGTTTTGCTCGATGACTCGATAAAGCGGCAAATGCCGCTTCGCAAGATCCGTCGGCGCATCATTATTCATCGGCATTTCGCTACTGATCCTTCGGCCCATTCAAAAGCAAATCATGTCCCTGAGCGGCCGCCCCGGAGGAGATCACGGCGCCGGAGACGACGCCCACATCGACATACTGCCCGCCCGCTGTTTGATGGCAATGCACGGCGATTGTGTTGCGGCCGGGATGGAATGCCTTGCGCGCGTCCGCCGATAGAGAGATCGGCTCGTACTGTGTCGTAAAGCCGCCGGCTTGATAAACACGCGTCCCATTGACATAGACTTCCAGGTCTTCATCGTGATGGACCATTAAGTTGACGTTCTCCAGATCCTCGGGCGCCGTCGTGAACTCGGTCCGCAGCCAAATATCGTTCGCGCCCCAGGGCGTGCGCGGCTTGGAGCCGGGGACTTCGCCGCCGAACCCCGACTGGCCCGTCATCCAGGCGCCGGCGTTGAAGCCGGGTTCTTTCCATCCGTCCGCCGGCTTATCCGTTGTGTATTTCCAGGTGGCGCCGCTCTCGCCCTGGAAGGCGGTGGCAACGAGCCATTTCTGACGGACAGGCTGCATTTGGACACCCATGTTGGAAAGCAGACGACGCCAGAAGGTGATATAGGCGTCCGCCGCCGGCTCGTAGTCCATCGCAGAGACAACAATCGTCCCCTGCCCCATCTTCGCGCTGACCAGCGCCGCGCCGCGCGGCTTCACCAAATGTTCGTAAAGCACCACGGCGCCGCACTTGGCGACTTCCGGGACATTGTTAAACAGTGACCAGTCGGTGCTGCTCGCGCTGAGTAGCGTCGTCCCACGATCGACAAAGGCGCCGTCCAGGCCGCACTTCGTGATATGTTTGTCCACGGAATTCTCGGCAAAATATGTATCTGTAAGACCAAACGAATCGACCCAGGGATTGCCGTGTGAAATTTCAAGCATTGTGGCCTGCCGCGCCGTCGCGTTCACCGGAAATGGCAGCAGCTTGCTGACCAAATCCATAGGCGCCGTTTGATCCCGGATCATGATGAGAGCCGCGCCCCCGCGCCTTGTGATGGCGTCGATTTGCTGCTGAATTTTCGGCGCATCCTCGGCGCGAAGCATCTGCCCATCGACAATCAGCGTGGACGCCCGCGCCGCCTCGGCGTCATTGGCGGCGAACGGCGTTCCCATCAAATTCAAATGCTTGTAGAGATCGCCATTGCGGTCGCCAGCAAATGCGACCACCGTCTGCGTGGGAACTGGCGGAGCCACAACTTGAGCAGGAGGGATGTGCGTCCAAGGCCCATCACTCGGCGAAGGACGATGCAGAGCGGCGCGCATGGCGTCGAACATCGCCAGCGGTTTGTAGAGGGGAAGCGCGGGGTCCCAGCCGGGATTGAGTGTGGTGACATAAGGCGGAATGCGCTCTGGCTGCATCCCAAAGCGTCCTTCGGTATACGGGCCGAACGTAACACCGTCACCGGCGTTCGGCAGACGCGTATAGTCGTGATAACCCAGGTTCAGATGCTCCAGGCCAAACCAGACGGTTTCGCTGGCGGAGTAGAATGCGAGCGATGGGCGCGCCATCTGAACGACGTTTTGGTAAAGATCGATCCCCAGCGCCTCATTGCGTCCGGCGTAGCTGGCGTAGGCACGGTCGCCATTGAAGACGGCAAGCTGTTCTGGACGCGCATAGTAGGTTCCGCCGGACTCGCCGACCATCAGCGGCTTATCCACCGAGGCGAGCGGCAGACTGTCCAAGCGCAGTCCGTGACCAAAGTGCGCGCTCCACGTGGGAATGCCTCCCACCAGATCCTTGTCGCCATCGCACGACTGCCAGGGTCGCGTGGGATCGAGCGCTGTGGAGCTGCGAGCGAGCGCCGCAAGCTTGGCCCGGTACACATCCGCATCGTCCTTTGAGGCCTGCCCCAGCACCGCGAACATCTCGTTTCCCACACTCCAGCCGAACACCGAGGGGTGGTTTCGATCGCGCCGGATCAGTCCATGATAGTGGGCTTCATAACGAGGCCACGCCGCCGGGTCTTCCAGGTTGAGCGCAATCGCGCTGCCAAAGATCCCCGTCTCGTCAAGCACCATCACGCCCATCTCGTCCGCCATGTCGAGATAGTATTGCGGGTAAGGCTGTGCATGTGGACGTACGGCGTTGCCGCCGAAATCCTTGATCATGGTGTACCAGCTCCAGACGAAGCGGCGAGACATCATGAACGGCCCAAACGGATGCGAAAGATCGCCAGTCATCTGGATCTTCTTACCATTGAGCAGCAAATCACGGCCATGGATCTTGAGCTGACGCCAGCCAAAGCGCGTGTACTTTATATCCGTCGCATAATGCTGGCGCTTTGTGGTCAGCACCAGCCCGTAAAGCTTGGGGGCGCCGGGCGTCCAAAGGGCAAGCTTGCCGCTGGCGCCGACACGCAGCGTCAGCGTTTTGCTGGAATGAGGACTGAGATTGACATAGGTATCGGGGATCGTGAGGACGACGGCGCCAAGGCGTGACTTTGGTTCCGGCGCCGAAAGCACATCCTTCCCCGCCAGATTGATCCAGGGACGGACAACGCCTCCCACCTGCACGCGCTCCGCTGTGGCCGCGCTATTTTGCACGGTCACCTGCACGACGAGCGTATTGGTATCGACGAGCGGCTGCACGAACGTATCTGAAATGTGCGTCGCCGGCAGCGCAACCAGAGAAACATCCTGCCAGATGCCAACGATTCCATCGAGCGATGAGCCATGCGGATATGGTTTGAGAAAGTTAGGATATTTGGCGCTTCGATGATTGAACAGGTTTTGGCTGCGAACGCCCACGAGCAGATCGTTCGGACCGCCGCGCTTCACGAACTCCGTGACATCGAATTCGAACGGCAGAAAATTGTCGAAATGATGGCCGGCGCGATGCCCATTGACAAGTACTTCGCAATCCCCCGCAACCGCCTCGAAATGCAGCATGACGCGCTTGTCTCGCCACCCGATGGGAACGGAAAAACTTCGGCGCAGCCACCCCATTTCAGCATCGTCCCACGTTTCGGGATAACTCGGATAATACAGCGAGCTGGGCTGATAGGGCCGATCCGTTCCGGCGCCGACATTTCGCCCATTGCCCCACGTGTTGACATTCCAGGGCGACGGGATCTTGATCGGCGTCGCCTCCCATCGGTCCACGGACGGTGGGGGAAGCTCGGGCGGAACGCCCGTGTCGCGCTTGTATCCGGCGGGAACCGCCACAGGCTCGAAGCGCCATTTTCCATTCAAGCAGATCTCGTCGCGATATGGCTTCTCCACCGCAGCGATGCTCCCCTCGCTCGGCGAAAACGCGCGATGAAACACCGTCCCCGCCATCGCTCCCCGCCCCGTAAAAGCACATGCGCAGGTAACTCCCACGAGAAAGGCGGCAAGAATGTTCTTTAGTTTCATAATTCTTCCAGAAGAAATATCGTGATGTCATATGATCGTATGACATCAAGCGCATCCATATGATATCACGATATCCGATGTATGTCAAAGCAAAACGCCGCTCCAATGAACGTGGGTTCCATTGGAGCGGCGTGGATAGAAAGACGATGGGGTCGATTACTGGGCGTTCACTCGGACCGTGCGGACGCCGAACACGCCGCCGGCCATGGCGCCGGGGCGGGAGGCGAAGCGCACGATGACGGTACTCCTGCCCTGCATGAGCGCGACGGGAATGGCGTAGGCTTGATCGAAGAACTCGTTCGGTTTGTTGTTTGCGAGCGTTTGTGTTGCAATCTTCTCGCCATTGACCACAATGTCGAAGGTGCGATTGCCGGTTTCGCCGCCCCAATACGTCACGACTAAGGTGTTCGCGACGGCGGGGTCAACCTTGAGAGTGTATTCAAAATAGCCGCCATCACTCGCGTCGCGCCACTTACGATTGTTTGCGTCGCCCTCATTGGAGCGTCCGCTTTGTAAATGGTGGTCGGCCTCGGATTGCTGCTCGTGCGGGCGTACTTCGTCGAGGGTACGCGCGGCCAGATCGCGCTGGCTCCGCTCCTCGGCGGCAATCGCTGCCCGCTTGGCTTGCCAGTCCGCCGGTGAGTACGTATTCCAGTAGACATTGTAGCGGATGTGCTGCGCGCGTGAGAATGGGATCAATTTCACATCAGTCGCATGTCCCGCATCGGTCTGGGCGATGCCGTGCGCCTCAAACGCCAGCTTCGCTCCGGGCGCGCGCCGGATACTTTTTGTCCAATCGTTAGAAGTTGACCAATTGGCGCTCGAAACCATCGCAGGGACGGGTGGCGCGGGGTAGTTAGAGTAGACCGTCTGGCTGTCCACATAGTCGCTGATCTTGTCCATGCCCTCGCGCCCCATGTCGCCGGCGAGGACGATCGGGCCGTAGAGGATCGCGCGCTGGCTGGGGCTGTCGTGCAGAGGTTCGGACCGAAGGTGCATCGGCAAGCGCCATTTCACAACATCGCCATTCTTCCAGGTGCGCGTGACGGCGGCGTAGCTGCCCGGGCCGGCGGCGACCTTTTGCGCCTTGCCGTTGACACTCAATACAGCGCCGGTCGTCCACGCCGGCTGGCGAAGTTTGAGTGTGAACGCCGTCGGCTTCGCGGCCGCGATCGTAAACCGTGTCGTGTCCGTGTCGGGAAAGCGTGTGTTCTGTGTCAGCGTCACACCCTTCGCCGCCCACTTGAGGCGCGAAGCAATGAAGAGATTCACGAACAGCGTATCGTCGGTATGGAAGTAGATCGTGTCGCCATACTTCGAGTGGTTCTCCAGCCCCGTCCCCACACAGCACCAGAACGCCGTGGTTGGGTTGGAGTAGACTTTGAAACCGCCGGGCTTGAGGGAGTTGAGATAGTTGAAGCCGCCCTTGTCCGGGTCCTGGGAACTGAGGATCTGATTGAACAGCGCCCGCTCGTAATACTCCATCCAGGCGTCCGACGGCTCGACCTGATACAGATCGCGCGTCAGCTTGAGCATATTGTAGACGTTGCAGTTTTCGGCCGTCTCGCCGGACAGATGGTCCTTGGTGTCCGCAGGATCGAAGAAGTGTTCGTGATCGGAATTGCCGCCGATGACATAGGTGCGGTTCTGGGTCACAGTCGTCCAGAAGAAACGGGCAGCGTCGCCGTACTTCCGGTCACCGGTGAGTTCATAGATCCGCTCGAAGCCGATGACCTTGGGGATCTGCGTATTCGCGTGCCAGCCGTTGAGCATATCATGCTTTTCGCTCATGGGATCGAGCAAGGCGCGCTGGGAAAACTTGTGCGTGAGGTCGAGATACTTCTGTTCGCCGGTGATCGCGTAGACATCGGCGAGTGTCTCGTTCATGCCGCCATGCTCCTGGGTCAGCATGATTGTCCATTGCTCGTCGCTGAGATTTTTGGTCGTATCGATCGCCCAATCTGAAAGCTTGATTAGACATGTCTTCGCCTGTGAGTTGCCTGTCAGTTGATAGGCGTCGCGCAGACCGGCGAAGAGCTTGTGCATGGTGTACCACGGCACCCAGCCGCGATGCACGCCATCGCCCTTGCCCGCTTTGACGTCGTTGAACATCGCGCGACCATCGGGAATGCCAGACACGTAACCGTCGCCGCCCTTGTCCTGGCAGAGCGCAACTTCGCTCACACTGTAATCGAGCTTTTGTTTGAGCCGCGCGTCGCCGGTCGCCTGGTACATCATCGCCAGCGCGGACAGATAGTGCCCAAACGTCTGCCCGCCGACACCCGCGCTCTCCCAGCCGCCATAAATCGGCGCCTTGGCCTCCAATCCGGCGTTCGTACGGAAGTTATGCAGAAGCCGATCCGGCTCCAGCGAGAGAATATAATCTAAGTCGAGTTGCTGCGCGTGCTTGAACGGGCCGTCGAGCAAACGCACATCGGTCAAAGGGAATGCTTGTACTTTGGGAGCGATCTTCGGCGCCGCCTGAAGGGCGTTTCCGAGGGTCAATGTCAGCGCCAGAGCGCAGTTAAACGTTTTTCCATGTTTCATAGGCTCTTATTGTATCATTAGCCGTGTTTGCTGACTAGCAGACAAAAGAGCATATTTATATCACAAAAGTGACATGCGCCAAATAAAAACGGCTCTGGAGACTAAGTCTCCAGAGCCGTTGTCAAAACCGTCACGAAACTAGCGCCCGCCCAGCCCCGTCAGCGACACGCCTTCGATGAAGTAGCGCTGCGTGAAGAAGAACAGCACGATGACTGGAAGCATCACCAACGTCGTCGCCGCCATTAGCATTCCCGGTTCGCCGCCATGCGACGAGTTGAACAGCTGGAGCACATAGGAAAGCGGCATCTTCTGCGGAGTCGAGATGAAGATCAGCGGGCCCATGAAATCTTTCCAAGCCCCCATGAACGTCATAATGGAGACCGCCGCCAGCGACGGCTTTACCATCGGCAGCATGACCCGCCAGTAAGTTGTAAAGTAATTGCACCCGTCGATCTTCGCCGCATCCTCAAGTTCCTTAGGGATGCCCATAAAGAACTGTCGCAGCAGGAAGACATTGAAGGCGCTGGCGAAGAACGATGGCGCCCACAGCGGATACAGAGTATCGATCCAGTGCAGCTGGCGGAAGATCAAGAAGCGCGGCATCATTGTGACCGCGTCCGGCAGCATCATTGTCGCCAGCACCAGACCAAACAGCCAGTCCCGTCCCGGCCACTTGAGGCGCGAGAAGCCATAGGCGACAAGGCTCGATGAAAGTGTCGTTCCGATCACCGACATCAGTGCGATGATGAGTGT
>NZ_JBDSQY010000165.1:0-9161 GCF_039929585.1 Capsulimonas sp. | reverse complement strand
CCGTCGGAGAAATTTCATCGGCGGCAAAGAACTTGCTGTTAGTGACGCGCGAGGCTCTGTATAAGGGCATTGCGCAGGCGCGTGTCGGCAACACGATCGGCGATATCGGCGCAGCGATCCAGAAACATGTGGAGCGCAGCCGGTATTCCGTCGTTCGTGATTTGGTGGGCCATGGCATTGGAAACACCGTGCATGAGGACCCTCAGGTTCCTAATTACGGTCGACCCGGTCGTGGCGAGCGTCTTCGCGCGGGGATGACGATCTGCATTGAACCGATGGTTAACATCGGGACGCGCGAAGCCATCCATCGCGCGGGGGATGAGTGGACTATTTTTACAGGCGACCGTAGTCTCTCAGCCCATTTCGAGCATACGGTCGCGATTACTGAGGACGGGCCGGACATTTTGACCTTGCCTGCCTCTGAAGGGAAATAGCTGATCTAGCCTATGGCGAGAAGACCACGAAAAACTCACGAAGCGCGCGAAGAGCGCCGCGCTGAGGAAGCGGAAGTTTACGCGAAAGAAAAAGCGATCGAAGTAGAGGGAACCATTGCGGAAACTCTGCCGAACGCCATGTTCCGCGTAGATCTGGAAGGCGGACATCAGATTTTGGCGTTGGTCAGCGGTAAGATCCGCATGAACTTCATCAAGATCCTTCCGGGAGATCGGGTAAAGTGCGAGCTTTCCCCATACGATCTGACCCGGGGCCGCATTTTGTACCGTTATAAGTAACCCTAAGTTGCTTATATAGACGTAACGAAATCCGGTGGCGTTCAGTCGCCGGATAAGACGAGGAGTTTCGCATGAAAGTACGGGCGTCCGTAAAAAAAATCTGCGATAAGTGTAAGGTAATCAAGCGCGACGGTGTCGTGCGCGTTATCTGCGTTATCAAGAAGCACAAGCAGCGGCAGGGTTAATCCCGCCGCCGCCATTCCAGGAGGCAATCTTTGGCACGTATTGCGGGCGTCGACCTGCCGCGCGACAAGCGGGTAGAGTACGCGCTACTTTCCATTTTCGGGATCGGGCTCACCAGCAGCCGCGACATCCTGACAAAAAATGACATCAGCCTGGACACTCGTGTCCGCGACCTGACAGAGGCGGAAGTCTCTAAGCTTCGTGAAACCATCGAGCGCGAATTCCGCGTCGAAGGCGACCTGAAGCGACAGATCGCTATCAACATCCGGCGTCTGCAAGAGATCGGCTGCTACCGTGGCATTCGCCACCGCAAGGGCTTGCCCGTGCGTGGTCAGAAGACCAAGAGCAACGCTCGAACCCGACGTGGACCGCGCCGCGCGGTTGCCGGTAAGAAGAAAATTAAGAAGTAAGTAGCTTTTCCTCCTGAAGACTTTGTGGTCTTCGCGTGGAAAGCTTCCTGTACCGCCGCCGAGTGCGACGGGATGATAGGAGTATTCGTAGTTCGATGGCGCAAAAGAAAACGACAACTCGGCAGAAGCCGAAAGAGAAGAAGAACATCGCTCAGGGTATCGTTCATATCCAGAGCACGTTCAATAATACAATTGTTTCGATCACCGATGTCAAAGGTGAATTGATTTCCTGGGCTAGCGCAGGCAGTGTTGGGTTCAAGGGCTCCAAAAAAGGAACTCCCTTTGGCGCGCAGCTCGCCGCTGAGAATGCCGCCCGCAAGGCGCAGGAGCACGGTCTCCGCCGTGTCGACGTGTTTGTCAAGGGACCCGGATCCGGCCGCGAAAGCGCCATCCGAGCCTTGCAGGCCGTCGGTGTCGAGGTGTCCCTGATCAAGGACGTCACCCCGATCCCGCACAACGGATGCCGCCCGCCGAAGCGCCGACGCGTTTGAGTTCGATTTTTTTGGAGATTCTTTAACAATGCCAATCAGTGGAGATGCCCGCTGCCGTCAGTGCCGGCGCGAGGGAGTCAAACTATATCTGAAGGGAACTCGCTGCTACAGCAAGAAATGCGGTATCGAGCGACGGAACTACGCCCCTGGCATGCACGGCCAGGGAATGCAGAAGAAAATGACCGAGTACGCCACCCAGCTTCGCGAAAAGCAGAAGATGAAGCGTACGTACCGGGTTATGGAAAAGCCTTTCCGCAACTACCTGGCGGAAGCCGAGCGACGCCGTGGAGTGACCGGCGAGAACCTGCTCGCGCTGCTTGAGGTTCGCCTCGACAACACGGTCTACCGGCTGAACCTTGCGTCCTCGCGTGCTCAGGCTCGCCAGTTCGTGACCCACCGACACTTCATGGTCAACGGCAAGCGCGTCAACATCCCTTCCTTCCTTGTGAAGCCGGGCGACGTGATCACCGTCCATGACAACAGCCGCAAATTGGCCCCGATGCTGGCTTCGCTCAGCGGCATGGGACGTCATATCCCGGACTGGCTGAGCTTCGACGCCAGCACGCTGACCGGCAAAGTGGTTTCGCTGCCGACACGCGACCTGATCGATACGGATGTCGAAGAGCAGTTGATCGTCGAATACTACTCCCGTTAATTCTGAGAGCAGTGACGGCGCTTATGCAAGACGGACGAGCTCTCTGGTAGGCTCGCCCATTCATCGACATCGTGAATCGCCAGTCGCGATACGTTATCGCCCGTTGTGCGATATGTTTCGGATCCTCCGCGCTTACGCTCGGCGGAGCTTCCCGACTTTTGGGAGATTATCCCAAAAGGCGGGGAGCCCCCTGGAGCGTTTTGGCGCGTGAGGGCCCAGGAGCCAGAACGGATTACAATGATAGAAACGGCGACACCACGCATTGAGACTCTGGAGCAGACCGACACTTACGGAAAGTTTGTCGTCGAGCCGCTGGAGCGGGGCTATGGCGTGACGCTGGGGAACTCCCTGCGCCGCGTTTTGATCTCCTCCATTCCAGGCGCGGCGGTCACTTCCATCAAGGTGGACGGTGTCCTGCACGAGTTCTCAACCATTCCTGGTGTGAAAGAAGATACGACCGAACTGATCCTGAACCTGAAGGATCTGTTCGTGAAGGTGCATGGCGACGGCGCGCTGCTTGGCGGCGCGAAGCCCGAGCCGAAGGTCATTCGCATCGACGTCAAGGGCGAGGGACGCGTCACCGGCGCGGACATCCAATGCCCGAGCGATGTTGAGATCGTGAACCCGGAAGTTTATCTCGCCACCATCTCCGACGCCAACGCCAGCCTCTCCATGGAGCTGACAGTCGAAGAGGGCAAGGGATACGTCCTCCCGGACAAGCAGGATAAGAGCAAGCAAGTCATCGGCGTGATCCCGATCGGCGCCGCTTTCACCCCCGTGCGCCGCGTGGCGTACAACGTGGAAGCCACCCGCGTCGGTTTCAAGACGGACTTTGAGCGCTTGACCCTGGAAATCTGGACCAACGGAACGATTGCTCCTGCGGAATCCCTGAGCCAGGCCGCTTACCTGCTGGAGCAGTTCTTCCAGCGCTTCGTCGAGTTCCCCAAGGGCCTCGGCGGACGGATCGGCGCGGCGGCCGGCGCGGCTTACCCCGTCGGCGCGGCGGGCGCTCCGGACGCACGGATCGAGGAGCTGGACTTCTCGGTGCGTACGTACAACTGTTTGAAGAAAGCCAATATCTTAACGATTGGCGATCTGATCCAGATTTCGGAAAGCGATCTGATGCAGATCCGCAACTTCGGCAAGAAGTCCTTGACCGAGGTTCGCGAGAAACTGTCGTCGCTGGGTCTGAGCATCCAAGGCGGAAGCGAAGACGACGGCGCTTATGATGATGACGACGACGCTGGCGCAGCCGAGGACGATGAAGACGTCACGGTGAGTGCGGCGGACGAAGAATAAATAGGAGCATTCCATGAACCATCGCATTGGAGGCCGTAAATTCGGTCTTCCCAGCGATCAGCGCCGAGCCCTTCTCAAAGGGCTGGTCCGCTCGCTGCTGACATACCAGACCATTAAGACCACCGAGACCCGCGCCAAGGATATCCGCATCATTGCGGAGAAGATCATCACCACGGCGCGCGTCGATACCCTTCACAATCGCCGTCAGACACGCAAGTATCTGAACGACGAGACGCTGGTGCATCACCTGTTCACGCAGATCGCCCCGGAGTTCAAGAACTCCACCGGCGGTTACACCCGCATGACCAAGATCGGCCCGCGGCGCGGCGACGCCGCTCCGATCGTCCAGCTTGAGCTGCTGATCGAGCGCGAGCTTGGGCTGCCGACCGCCCCGGTAAAGATCGGGCGGTAATCCCGGACGCATGGACCAAGCGGCGCGGACCTTAAAGCTCACGGTGGAATACGACGGGACGGATTTCTTCGGCTACCAATCACAAGGAGCGGGAGAACGGACCGTTCAAAGCGTACTGCAGGAAACCGTGAGCCGGATCGTGGATCAACCTGTGATCCTTCACGCCGCTGGTCGCACCGATACCGGAGTGCACGCGCTGGGGCAGATCGTGTCCTTCCAGACTACTGGAAAGATCCCGACGCAGCGTCTCGCGATCGCACTCAACAGCAGTCTGCCGCGCGATTTGGCCGTCGCCCGTGCGGAAGACGCGCCGGACGGGTTTCACGCCCGTTTCTCGGCGCGTTCCAGGACCTATGGCTACTTGCTCTCAACCCGCCGCGCTCGCTCCGCGGTGTGGGGCCGTTATAGTCTGCATTGCAGACGACCGCTGGACCGCGCGGCGATGCGCGCCGCGGGAGCCACGCTGGTGGGAACGCATGATTTTGCGGCCTATGCTCGCGGCGGCGGCAGCCCGGGACCGACGACGGTTCGCGATCTGACACACTTGTCGATACGCCGCTTCGGTGACGACCGCCTTTTGGTGATCGTGACGGCGAACGGATTTTTACGGACCATGGTCCGCAATATCGTCGGAGTGATGGTTGCGGTGGGAGTGGGAGATTTGGAGCCGGGCGCGGCTCGCGAGATACTAGATACGAGAAGCCGCACCTTAAACCCCGTGGCGCCAGCGGCGCCGCACGGTCTGTTTCTGATGCGCGTGCAATATTGAATCAATATCGCTATTGATTACGGAGAAGGATAAATGACAACTTTTAGCGCTAAGCCGGCGGACATGGAAAAAAGCCGCCAGTGGATCGTGCTGGACGGAACCAATCAGTCCGCCGGTCGCCTTGCGGCCGAAGCGGCTCGATTGCTTCGCGGTAAGCACAAACCCGAATTCACCCCGCACGTCGACTGCGGCGATCATGTGATCATCATCAACGCCGATAAGGTCCGCCTGACCGGCAACAACAAAAAAGATGAGCCGATCTACCGGCACACGCTTTATCCCGGCGGTATCCGCAGCGTTACTCGCGGCCGCGAACTGGAGAAGAGCTCGGTGGACACAATGCACCGCATCATCAAAGGCATGCTCCCGCACAACACGCTGGGCGCGAATATGCTGAAGAAGCTGCGCGTCGTCGCCGGCCCGGAACATCCGCATCAGGCTCAGAAGCCGACTCAGACTGCATAGGAACGATTCAATGGCAACCACCACACGCTACTACGGCACCGGTCACCGCAAGAACGCCACCGCAAAGGTTTGGCTGACTCCTGGTGAAGGGAATATTGTCGTCAACAACAAGCAGCCGCTGGCCTACTTCGGCCGCGTTACTCTGGAGGCGCTGATCCGTCAGCCCCTGGAGGTCACCGAGACCCTCGGAAAGTTTGACATCTGGGCGAAGACCCTGGGTGGCGGCATTTCCGGTCAAGCCGGCGCGATGCGCCACGGCATTTCCAAGGCGCTCGTCGAGGCCGATCCCGATCTGCGCCCCGCACTGCGCAAACTGGGCTTCCTGACCCGAGACCCGCGCGTCAAAGAGCGGAAGAAGGCCGGACGCAAGCGCGCACGCCGAGGCTTCCAGTTCAGCAAGCGTTAATTTACGCAAACGCCGTCCACGGCGTTTCCATGCCCGCAGTGGTATGCGTCGTCGCTTGAAAATGGCGTTCCGTTTTGGAACGCCATTTTTCGCAACGGGTCTGAGCGTGAATATCGCCTTTGGGCGTGAACTTTTTTCCGCTTGGATCAGTATATATAAGCGAGGTATGACTATGCCGATTGCAATGGGATTTGGCGCGCCTCCCGAGTGGATTATCATCGCCGCGCTCGCTTTGATCGTATTTGGCCCCAAAAAGCTTCCGGAAGTCGGTAGGCAGCTGGGACAGGCGATGAAAGAGTTTCGAAAGATGGCGGATGAACTAACCGGCGTGGTTCATTCCGTGCGCGACGAAGTCACGACCGTCGCGACGTCGGCGCGCGACGATGTCGAAAGCTCGTATCGGTCGATGGAGCGTACGCCCAGCTCAGTGACGATGCTGGAATCGGACCACGGCGGACAGACGGATTCCTACGATCCGATGGCCCCGGCGTATCCGGAACGCACTATTCGCACTGTCGGGCCGCTGAAACTGTCGACATCGCCTCGTGAGAGCGACGCAAGCGCGGACGTGAAAGGACATTGATCATGTTACCAATCGCATTCTTTACCGGCTCCCCAGTCGAATGGGGTATTATCCTGGTGATCGTCCTCGTCCTGTTCGGCGGCGGCAAGCTGGCGGGTTTGGGCAAGTCGATGGGTGAAGGCATCAAAGAATTTAAAAAGGCCACGAAGGATGAAGATGAGCCGACAAGTGTCGCTCCCACCGTCGTGAAGACCGAGGAGAAGTAGTTAATGGAAGTCGTCAAGATTGTCCTGCTGGTTATTCAGGGACTGATCAGCGTTGCATTCGTCTTTTTGGTGGCGACGCAGACATCGAAGAACGAGGGCTTTGGAACGATCGGCGTGCAGACGCCGGCGAACTTCAAGGGCATGCCGGGCTACGAAGAGCGGATGCAGCAGTATACGCGCAACCTGGCCATCGCCTGGTTCGCCGTCGCGCTTCTTGTCGCGCTGGCCTATCGCTAAATCGAACCGTCGGTCTTAAAACAAAAAAAGCCCCTTCTTCCGCGATCTTTGCGGAGAAAGGGGCTTTTGTTCGGCATATCGTTGCCGAGAATATTGATCGCTGCCTACGCGGCGCGTCGCGTCTGTTCGTTCTTTCGATTTCGCCATTCATCCATGTCGATGACGACCACGGAATCCTCCATTGGCTCCGGGCGAGCGGTCGCGGTAATATATGCATAGAACGCTACGGCGCTGGCGCAGTAGCCGGCCATTATCCAAAGTAGTATCAACGTTCTCTCCTCCCCGCCTTCGGTTGTTTGCTTGACTTTATTATTGGTCATTTACCCGAAAAACTTCTCCCTTAAAAATACGGTGTTTCCCAGGCCATTCGTTTCACGCCCAAAGATTCTCACCTCATGAGATTCTCGGAACTTCGCTTTTCACTCTCGCTGTGAATCCCTCCCACTCGTTGTCACTTCGGATATAATATATATGTGACTATTGAGCGGGTTTAGTGAGCAGAGGAGTGACCATGAAGGACACGTTTTTAGAAACAAATGCAGTGGTGGAAAGCGTGCGGCAGGCGTTCGACGGCGAGTCGAGCCGGCCTCAGCCAGAATGGGTGCGCGGCAAATGCCCGAAGTGCGGCGACGACCTTGTGTCGAATTGCTATTACGTCGGCGGCCGGGGTTACCTGATCTGCTGGGAATGCTGGTCGTCGCTGGGCGGCGAGCCGCAGTGCAACTACCGCAAAATTCTGTAAAATACGATACTTATTGAGATCAGACACGGTTTAAGGAGCAAATCAAATGAGCAACTACGAAAACAACAACGGCGGCGAAGTGAGCAAGATCCAGATCCATCGCTTCGTCGCCAAAGATAACAAGATCCTCGACATTACGGATATGCTTGCGTTCGATGTCAAGCGCAGCAAGCTGTCGATCACGCTGGTCGAGTTCGACGACAACTGGGCCGCTACCCGGCGCGTTCGCCACTATGTCGACTCGGACGACATCAAGCTGGTCTGCTACGATATTCTGTCCGGCCAGTTCACCGCCTTTGAGGATCACAAGGGAACGGCGGGCCAAGACTACACCGAGGCGCGCGTGCTTTCCCTGAAGAAGGAAACCAAGTACCGCCAGCCTTACGTCCTGCGCATCGATAACGGCCAGGGCGAGGTGCAGGGCCAGGGGCAGGTCAAAATGGTGAAGGCGACCGACAGTCTGACCATTCAAATGACCGAGTTTGAGGCCCGTAAGATGGCGCTGGTCATTCAGGACTACATCGCCCAATGGGAAACGATCAACTTCCGCAAGCGCCAGGACGCGCGCACGGTGACCTTTACTCCCGCTCAGGAGGATCACCGCAAACGCGACCACGCGATGGCGGCTTAAAGACAGATCACAAAAAGAGCGCGAGGGCACACGCCTTCGCGCTTTTTTTCTTGACAAATCTACCCAGGAGCCGGCGATTAAAATCGCGTCTAGAAGTGCACAATGTGCCCCTTCGGGCACTCCAGAAACTTTGCGATAACGTTCGCCAGAAGTGTGTTCTAACACCGTCACCTATTTTCTTGACAAATCTCACTCAAAACTTCTACTATAAGGCTCTATGGAAGAGCAAACATCCCCTTGGAAGACCATCGGCAACCGTGAAGTCTACGTCAACCCCTGGATCCGTGTTCGTGAGGATCAAGTGATTCGTCCCGATGAGAAGCCGGGCATCTATGGCGTGATCGAGTATCAGAACTACGCCATCGGCATTGTCCCTGTGGCCGAGAATGGCGACACGTGGCTCGTCGGCCAGTGGCGATACCCTTTAGACTTATATTCGTGGGAAATCCCCGAGGGTGGGGGACCGCTTGGCCTCCCTTTGATCGACAGCGCCAAACGAGAACTTCAGGAAGAAGTGGGACTGACCGCCGGTGAGTGGGTCGACCTGGGAGAGCACCACCTGTCCAATTCCGTCAGCAACGAAACTGGACGTGTTTATCTGGCGCTGGATTTGACGGAGGGGCATTCCGAACCCGAGGGGGATGAGGTGCTTCAGATCCGGCGTCTGCCGATTGCCGAGGCTTACGAGATGGCGATGGATGGCCGGATTACGGATGCCTTGAGCATTATTGGGCTGACGCGGGCGGTGCATTATTTGATGGTTGGAGCCCCTGTTCCCCCGGCGCCATCCCTATTCCCCCGGCGCTAAAGCGCTTTCCCCTTTTTCCCAACAAGCTGCTTCGCAGGGTAAAAGGGGAGCAAATCACTGCCGTCCATTCACTCGTCACAGGACCGTAAGGATGTAATTTGCGAACGCAGATACTCTCTGACACCTACTTGTC
>NZ_JBDSQY010000164.1:0-19733 GCF_039929585.1 Capsulimonas sp. | reverse complement strand
AATGTAACCCACGCCGGTGGGTTTCTGCGCTCTTGCAGGCGCGGTTTCCAACCGCCGGCATCTTATCGCCGACTGATTACGTGTGCGCTATTGCCGTCTGCAATTGTCGGCCTGTCATTGTCCCACCAACTTCTGGCCCAAACCCTCCCCGCGCCCGTCCCGCTTACCCAGGGCTGGCGCCTCCAGGACACCAAAAAGGCGACGGGCCCCGGCGAAACCGTTTCCAGCATTGCCTACAAACCCACCGGCTGGTATGCGGCCACTGTGCCGGGGACGGTTCTGACGACGCTGGTCAACAACCATATCTACCCGGAGCCACTCTATGGCTTGAACAATCAAAAGATCCCGGATAGCCTTTCGGAAACGTCCTACTGGTATCGAACCACGTTCACCCCGCCGCCAGCGTATGCGGGGCGGCATATTTGGCTGAACTTTGAGGGGATCAATCACAAGGCCGAAGTGTGGGTGAACGGGAAGAATGTCGGGCGGATCGAGGGTGCGTTTACGCGTGGCGTGTTCGATGTGACGCCTTATGTCAAAGCTGGCGCGCGAAGCGCCGTGGCGGTGCGTATCCTGACGCCGCCGCATGCGAGCGGCGGCATCAGCAATCCATCCAACCCCGTGCTGCAGACGCTGGCGAATG
This sequence comes from Capsulimonas sp., assembly GCF_039929585.1. NCBI lineage: Bacteria > Bacillati > Armatimonadota > Armatimonadia > Capsulimonadales > Capsulimonadaceae > Capsulimonas > Capsulimonas sp. Next base: position 19,090 of record NZ_JBDSQY010000164.1, on the reverse strand, counting down.
GCTACGGGCCGAACGGCGGCAACCTGGAAGGCGATTCGCCGACATTCTTCTGCTCGGTCGGCTGGGATTGGATTCCCACCATCCATGACCGGAACGTCGGTATCTGGCAAGGGGTGTCTCTGTTCGCCACCGGCCCTATCGTCATCAAGAACCCGTATGTCACGAACTCTCATGTCACCGCGAGCAGCAGCGCCGCCGATCTGACGCTCAAAGTGGAGCTGCAAAACGTCACCAATCAGCCGCAGATTGGCGTGCTGAAGGGCAGCGTTGCTGGGCAGGTGTTTTCGCGGAATGTCACGTTGGAGGCGAATTCGTCCCAGACCGTCACGCTGTCTGGGGAGGATACGCCGGCGCTTCATCTCATGCATCCCAAGCTCTGGTGGCCGAACGGCTACGGCGCGCAGACGCTCTACACGATGCCGCTGACGTTCACGATTGGTAAATCCGCGAGCGACTCGAAGAGCGCCACGTTCGGCGTGCGGACGATCGATTACGGCGGCGTCGGCAATGGGGCGGGATCGCTCAAGTTGTCCGTGAACGGCGTCCCGATCATGATGCGCGGCGGCAACTGGGGACTGGACGAAGCCCTCAAGCGCAGTCCCTACGCGCGGCTGGAGGCGCAGATCAAGCTGCACAAAGATGTCGGCTTCACCATGATCCGTAACTGGTGCGGTCAGACCACACAAGAAGACTTTTACGCGCTTTGTGACAAGTACGGCATTCTGGTCTGGAACGACTTCTGGCTCGACGACACCGTCAACTATCCCATCGATGCAAAAATGTTTCTCGCCAACCAGCGAGATACGATGCTGCGCTTCCGAAACCATCCCAGCATCGCGCTCTGGTGCCAGCGCAACGAGTTTCCCGTGGGGACGCCCTTTGAGAAGGAGATGATCGAACTCGCCTCGGAGGTAGACCCCGGCCGATGGTTCCAGCCCTGTTCCTCCAGCCAGTACGGTGTCGGCGACGGCGATTACGGGATCGAAACCGTGGCGCACTACTTCGGACCGTTTAAGGATGTCTTCCATACCGAGACAGGCGCGCCGTCGATCCCCACGCTGGAAGCAGTCCGGGCGATGATGCCGAAACCCGACTGGGGCACATTCAACGATGACTGGACCCAGCACGACCTCTGCCAGAACAACTATGCGCCCGCGCTCACCCAGCGCTATGGCGCCATCGCCGATACGGTCGATTTCGTGCGCAAGGCGCATTTGGCCGATTACGAAACCTACCGGGCGATGATCGAGGGGCGTAACTCACGTATGTTCGATCCCTGCTCGGGCATTATCCTCTGGATGAGCAATCCCGCGCAGCCCAGTTTGGTCTGGCAGATTTACAACTACGATCTGGAGCCAACTGCGGCTTACTTCGGCGTCAAGCACGCCTGCGAAATGACGCACGTTCAAATGACGCCCGACGGGAAGGTGCAGGTCGTCAACAATCAGTCCAAGACGCTGACGGGATTGACGGCTGTTGCGGATATTTACAATCTGAACGGCGTTCGCGTCTCCCGGCAAAGCGCCAAGCTATCCGCCTCGCCGACGGCCGCCACGGGCGCGCTCTCCATCACATGGTCCGCCGCGCTCACTCCAGCGTACTTCGTCAAACTGACTCTCACGGACGCCATGGGTAAAGTTCTGTCCAGTAACTTTTACTGGCGCGCGACCAAAGGCGACGACACAAGCGCCTTGCAGACACTGCCTCCAGTTGCGCTGGATGTCCGCGCCGCTCGATCCGACGCAGGCGGAACCACGACGCTGCGTGTGACCCTTGCGAACCATACGAAGTCAGTCGCACTGATGTCCCATTTGCAGTTGCGTCGAGCCAGGTCGGGGGCGCGCGTGCTGCCGGTGACGTACAGCGACAACTATGTCTCTCTGCTGCCTGGCGAAACCCAAACCCTCACCATCCAGGCGGCGACCAAGGATCTGCACGGGGAAGCCCCTCTGATCGCCGTGGATGGATGGAACGTGACCGCCGCGCCGTCACGCTCCGCCAACGTTTCCATCACGCCGAACGCCGATGCGGGACTTGCCAAGGTCTCCGAGATCCATGGGATCGACTGCGGCGTCTGCTGGCTCCCCGGCTACGCCGCCGATTGCTATGTGACGGGTGGCGGCCAGTCGGCGACGGACAATCCGATTGATACGCGGGGCGTCGCCGGCGCCGCTCCGGCGATCCTCTACCGTACCGAGCGCAACGGCGAATGTACATATACGATTCCCACAAAGGTGGGACAGACGTACAATGTCGCGCTGCATTTTGCCGAGACGTTCTTTCAGGCCAAGGGCCAGCGTGTGTTCCACGTGGATATTAACGGGGAGCGCGCGCTGAGCGACTTCGACGTCTTTGCCGCCGCCAGGGGCAAAGACCGGGCGAACGTCCAGATCATTCCAGGCGTGCGCGCTGACGCCGGCGGGCATATTGTGATCCGGTTCATCAAGGGATCGGCGGACCAGCCCAAGGTCTGCGGGATTCAGATACTGCCGGCAAACAGCAAATAAACGGCGATGTGAACGTTCGCTCCTTCCACAAATAACTTTCTGTAAAAACTTCTCCCCAAAACAAGGATACGCCGCCCTTGGCAGCGAACTAACCTCCGGCGTCGTTGCGGCGCACAGTTGTTCGTATCGAACCATTGGAGGCGTAGTCAAATGTGCCGGAATATTCGCATCTTATTCAACATGGACCCACCAGTGACGGAGGATGAAATCCGGGCGGCGGCGCTGCAATATGTCCGCAAGATCAGCGGGGCCGCCAAACCATCCAAGGCCAACGAGGCCGCGTTTCAGGCGGCGGTGGAGGAGATTGCAAGCGCGTCCGAACGATTTCTTGGCGCGCTGACGTCTCATTCGGCTCCGAAGAATCGTGAAGAAGAGGCGGCGAAGGCGCGAGCGCGGAGCGCGGAAAGATACGCGAAGTGACACGCACACAAATCGACGGCGCGGAGCCGATTGCTGAAGAGGCGATGCAAAAGGCGCGGGCGATGGTGGACTCCGTCTACCGCTCGGAATCACGCCGCGTGTTCGCGACATTGATTCGGTTGCTCGGCGACTTCGACACAGCCGAGGAGGCGATGCAGGACGCCTTCGCGGCGGCGGCCGAGCAGTGGCCGCAGGACGGCGCGCCGGCAAACCCGCGGGCGTGGCTTGTTTCCACGGGACGGTTTAAAGCCATCGACGGTATGCGGCGGCGGGCGCGGTTCGATGCGTCGCTGGCGAGGCTTGCCGAGCAGATCGAGGAAGATACCCGCGCCACCGCGCTGACCTGGGAAGAAGAAGGGGTGGAGGACGACCGCCTGCGCCTGATCTTCATCTGCTGCCACCCCGCGCTCTCGCCAGACGCCCGCGCGGCGCTGACCCTGCGGGAAGTCTGCGGCCTGACCACCGAGGAGATCGCGCGCGCCTTTCTGACGTCGCCCACCACGGTCGCCCAGCGCATCGTGCGCGCCAAGGCGAAGATCCGCGACGCTAAAATCCCCTACCAATCTCCCGAGCCGGCCGATCTGCCGGGCCGCCTCGACACCGTTCTTCACGTCATCTATCTTGTGTTCAATGAAGGGTACTCGGCGTCGTCGGGTGATTCGCTCACGCGCGCCGATCTTTCGAGCGAGGCGATCCGACTGGCGCGGCTTGTGCGCGAACTGCTGCCGGAACCGGAGGTTTTGGGACTTCTCGCACTGATGCTACTGCACGAGTCACGCCGCGCGGCCCGTGCTTCCTCGGACGGCGATCTCATTCTGCTGGAGGAACAAGACCGCTCCCTCTGGGATCGCCATCAAATTGCGGAGGGCGCGGCGCTTGTGGAGCAGGCGCTGCGCACGCGGCGCTTCGGTTCGTACACGCTCCAGGCGGCGATCTCGGCGGTACACGCCGAGGCCCTCAGCGCCGCCGAGACTGACTGGGCGCAAATCGTCGGGCTTTACGATGTGCTGGCGCGATTGGAGCCCTCGCCCGTGATTCGTCTGAACCGCGCCGTCGCCGTCGCGATGCGCGACGGGCCTGAAGCGGGCCTGCGCCTGATCGACGCCATTCTCGCCCAGGGCGAACTCTCGGACTACTATCTGGCGCACTCCGCCCGGGCGGAGCTGTGTCGGCGGCTGGGGCGAACGGTGGATGCGTGCGCTTCCTATGAACGCGCTCTGGCGCTGACACTGCAGGAGCCTGAGCGCCGTTTTCTGGAGCGACGGCTGGCGAATCTTTCACGCTAAGACCATCACAAAATAAATTTCGAAATTTCTGCATCAATTGTCGATTTCGTATTTTACCGAACGACTAAATAGTGTCAGCAGGAGATTTTGACGCCGCCCTGGAGGGATCGATGAAGTATTTGTGTCTGGTCTACCATGAGGAGGGGACGCTGGAGGCGCTTTCAAAAAGCGAGTACGACGCGCTTGTGGACGAAGCGCTTGCGTATAGGGACGAACTCGAACGCGGGGGGCGCGGCATCTCGGCGCACGCGCTGCAGCCGGTCGAAACGGCGATAACCCTTCGAGTGCGCAATGGCAATGTATCGATGACCGACGGCCCCTTCGTCGAAACAAAAGAGCAGCTCGGCGGTTACTATCTGATCGAAGCGACCGACTTAAACGACGCTATCCGATTGGCTTCGAAGATCCCCTCAGCGCGGCTCGGCGGCATCGAAGTGCGGCCGGTTCAGGAGCTAAGACCTGAATAACAGCGCTGTGATTCCTTCAGGATGATTGCCTGGTAAAAATACCTTGACAAGCATCCTGGTGTCCCTTATAATTAACCAAATGGTTAATTAATGGATAGGTTCTACAAATGTCTCAGGAACAACTCAGCGCCACGTTTGCCGCTCTCGCCGATCCTACCCGCCGGGCGATCCTTGCGCGGCTCGCTTCCGGCGAAGCTTCGGTCAAGGATCTTGCCGAGCCGTTTGCGATCAGCGCGCCCGCCGTCACCAAGCATCTGAAAGTGCTGGAGCGTGCGGGGCTGATTTCGCGCGGCCGGCATGCGCAGTGGCGGCCCTGCCGTCTCGAAGCGAAGCCGCTGCGCGAGATCGCCGACTGGGTGGAGCAGTATCACAAGTTTTGGGAGGAAGGTTTTGATCGTCTGGATGTCTATCTTCGCGAAGTGCAGGACCAAGGAAAAAACAATGACACAAACCATGGATAAGCAAGAGGAAACAATGATGCTGGACGACGCCCGAGAGGTCGTCATCACGCGCGTCTTCGACGCCCCGTGCGCCCTTGTCTATGCGGCCTGGACCGATCCTGAGCAATTGAAACGCTGGTATGCTCCGAACGGCTGCACGATCGAGATCGCGAAATTCAATTTTCGCGTCGGCGGTGAGCTTCATACCTGTATCCGTAATCCGAAGTTTGGCGATTGCTGGTGCACGGGCGTTTTCCAGGAGATCGTCGTTCCCGAGCGGCTTGTCTATACGCTCTCGTTCGCGGATGAGCAGGGGAACTTTATGGAGCCTGCGGAGATGGGCATGAAGGCCGACTGGCCGCGCGAAACCACAGTCACCGTCACGTTCGTCGAGCAGGGCGGCAAGACGACGGTAACTTTACACCAGACCGTGCTGGAATCGCTGGCCAAGCAGACGGGCGCCTACCCCAGCTGGCTCGAAATGCTGGATCGCCTGAACGAACTGGTCACTCAATCGTAAGTAGTCTTGAAGAAGATAGGGAGAAACATTATGTCGGAAACATTGGAAAACGTGTCGGGGCAGCAGCTAGTCATCACGCGAGTTGTGAAGGCGCCGCGCGATCTTGTCTTTCAGGCGTGGACTGAAGTCGAGCGCTTCGCGAAATGGTGGGGGCCGAAGGGCTTTGATCTGGGCGTTGCGAATGCGGACATCCGTCCGGGCGGTGAATTCCACTATAGCATGAAGTCCGCCGCCGGGCAGGAAATGTGGGGCAAATTTGTGTACCGTGAGATCGAAGCGCCGGAGCGGCTGGTCTTTGTCAGTTCGTTCTCGAATCCCGAGGGCGAAATTACTCAGGCGCCATTCAGCAACGATTGGCCGCGCGAGGTTCTGAATGTCGTCACGTTTACCGAGCAGGACGGCGAGACCACGATGACGCTGCGCGGCGGACCCATCAATGCAAGCGCGGCCGAGCAGGCGTTTTTCGAGGGCATGTTCGACAGCATGCGCGGCGGATTTGGCGGTACGTTCGATCAATTGGACGCTTACCTGGCGTCGATGTAAAAAGTCCGATATAATCAAGACGGAAAGTTCGGAAAATAAAATCGGATGGGATGTCGATTCGCCCGCGGCTCGTTCGACTAAGTAGTGAGAATGTCGAAAAAGCGGCGGGCGAAAGCTCAGGAAGGAGCAGCGGATGAGCGGAGTGCGGGTGCTGGTGGGGACGCGCAAGGGCGCGTTTATCCTGACATCGGACGAGAAGCGTCAGGAGTGGGAGGTGAGCGAGCCTCACTTTCCTGGCTGGGAAATGTACCATCTCAAAGGCTCGCCCGTCGATCCCAATCGGATCTACGCCTCGCAGTCCAGCGGCTGGTTCGGGCAGCTGATCCAGCGATCCGACGACGGCGGCAAGACCTGGGAGCCGGTCGGCAACGAATTTGCGTACGAGGGTATCCCCGGCACGCATCAATGGTACGATGGCACGCAGCATCCCTGGGAGTTCAAGCGCGTCTGGCATCTGGAGCCTTCACTTACCGACGCCGATGTCGTCTACGCGGGCGTCGAGGACGCCGGTCTATTTCGCTCGGATGACGCCGGCAAAACCTGGACCGAGCTGAGCGGCCTGCGCGCCGCCAAAGGACCGCTCTGGCAGCCGGGCGCCGGCGGCATGTGCCTGCACACGATTATTTTAGACCCCGCCGATCCGCAAAGAATCTTCGTCGCCATCTCCGCCGCCGGCGCGTTCCGAACGGATGACGGCGGCGAGACATGGCTTCCGATCAACAAGGGACTACGCTCCGATTACGAGCTTCCGGACCCTGCCGCCGATGTGGGCCACTGCGTCCACAGCATCGCCATGCACCCCTCGCGCCCGAATGCGCTCTTCATGCAGAAGCATTGGGACGTCATGCGCAGCGACGACGCCGGGGACATGTGGCGCGAAGTCAGCGGCAACCTGCCCAGCGACTTCGGCTTCCCGATCGAAGTCCACGCGCACGAACCTGAAACGATCTATGTCGTTCCGATCAAGAGTGATTCCCATCACTTCCCACCGGAGGGCAAACTCCGGGTCTATCGCAGCCGCACCGGTGGCGACGAGTGGGAGGCCCTGACAAACGGACTGCCTCAAAAAGACTGCTATGTGAACATTCTGCGCGACGCCATGGCCGTCGATTCGCTTCCCTCCTGCGGTGTCTATTTCGGCACGACAGGCGGCCAGGTCTACGGCTCATCCGACAGCGGCGACAACTGGCAGGCGATCGTCCGCGATCTTCCGGGCGTGCTTTCCGTCGAGGTGCAGACGCTGCCATGATCGTCGTCACGCTGCCGCATCATCTGCGAACGCTGGCCCGCGTGGACGGCGACGTCGAGATCGAACTGGAAGTCCCTGTCACCCAGCGCACGGTGCTCGACGCTTTGGAAGCGCGCTATCCGGCCCTGCGCGGCACGATCCGCGACTATGGAACTCAGAAGCGCCGTCCGTTTCTGCGCTTCTTTGCTTGTGGCCAGGACCTCTCGCACGAATCGCCCGACGCGCCGCTCCCCGACGCCGTCGCGTCGGGGGAAGAGCCGTTTCTGATCGTGGGGGCGATGGCGGGCGGATAGCTTCTTTTGAACAAATCACGGAGATAATCTCATGAAATATATGATGCTGATTTACGGCGCTGAAGACGCCATCACCCAGACCGAGCGCGAAGCGTGCTACGGCGAGTCCGCGCAGCTGGCGCAGCGCCTTCAGGCGAAAGGACAATATATCGCTGCGAACCCACTGCATTCCGTCACGACCGCCACCAGCGTGCGCGTCCGCGACGGCAAGCGGCTCGTGACCGATGGGCCGTTTGCCGAAACACGGGAGCAGCTGGGCGGATATTTTTTGATCGATGCGGGAGATTTGGACGAGGCGCTGGCCGTCGCGGAACAGATTCCGATGGCGAAAAAGGGCACGATTGAAGTCCGGCCGATTGTCGAGATTACGGGGCTGCCGGAGAAATAAAGCTTCTGGCGATTGTGTGTAGTGAGAACTGACGAGGGAGAAAAACAATGGCGAATTCGAAATGGAATAAAGAACGCGCTTCACAAATTGCATACTTTTTGCTGCGCGTGGTGTCCGGCCTGCTGTTTTTGCAGGCCGGCGGACTGATCCTCTTTGGCTGGTTCGGGGGCATGCCCGGCGGCGCGAAGCTGCACCTGATGTCTCAAACGGGGATCGGCGGGATCCTGGAGTTCTTTGGGGGGATTGCAATCTTGCTTGGTCTGGGCGTCCGGCCGGTCGCGTTCGTTCTGTCCGGTACGATGGCGGTGGCGTACTGGCAGTTCCACGCGCCGAATGGGATGTGGCCGGTGCTCAATGAGGGCCAGCCGGCGATTCTGTTCTGCTTTATCTTCCTCTATCTCGCGGCGCAGGGCGGCGGCGAGTGGAGCCTGGATGCGCTGATCCGTCGCAGACGCGAGGATGCGCCGAATGCAGTCTGGGCAAAAAACAGCTGACGAAACGGTATGGGAGAAATCACACATGGCGACAATGACACAAGCCGCTCCGGCTTCCAAGAAGGCGCTCTGGACGGGGCGCACGCTCAGTGGTTTGACGATCGTGATGCTGGCGATGGATGGGATCATGAAACTGGTGAAGCCCGGCCCTGTCGTCGAAGCGATGGCGAAGCTCGGCTACCAGGACGGCGTGACGATGGGAATTGGTGTCTTGCTGCTGGTCTGCACGATCCTTTACGCCATTCCGCGCACCGCCGTGCTTGGCGCGATCCTGCTGACCGGGTATCTGGGCGGCGCCACCGCGAGCCATGTGCGTGTCGGCGAGCCTCCGTTTCCGGTGATCTTTCCAGAGATCTTAGGAGCACTGATCTGGGGGGCGCTGCTTCTTCGTGACGCTCGCCTGCGTGATTTTCTTCCCATTCGCCGTTAGAAAAACCATCGAATATTTGTGAGAAGGGAGTATCCAATGTCAAAAACAAGCGGCTTTTTGCCTTCGAGAATCGAACGTATGTCCGCTGTTATGTCCGGTCACGTCGAGCGGGGATACGTTTCCGGCGTGGTGACGTTACTCGCGCGCCATGGAGACATTCACGTCACGACGCACGGTGTGCAGGACCTGGAGACGCAGGTTCCCATGCAGCGTGATACGATATTCCGGATCGCGTCCGTCACAAAGCCAATCGTCGCGGTGGCGGCGATGATCCTCGTTGAAGAGACGAAGCTGCGTTTGGACGATCCGGTCGACCGCTGGCTCCCGGAACTCGCGAACCGCCAGGTGCTGCGCTCGATTGAGAGCGAGATGGACGATACCGTACCCGCCGCGCGTCCCATTACCCTGCGTGATCTGATGACCTTTCGGTTAGGCCATGGCTTTGTGGCGGCTCCTCCGGGGCAGTATCCGATCCAGGCGGCGATTGAAGAAGCGGGAATGGCGCCGGGACCGAAGGTGGCGAACCCAGCGCCGGATGAATATATGGCGCGCCTCGGCTCCCTGCCGCTGGTTTATCAGCCTGGTGAGCGCTGGATGTATCACACCAGCGCCGACGTTTTGGGTGTGCTGATTGCTCGTGTTTCAGGCGTCAGTCTGGGCGAGTATCTCCAGGAACGAATTTTCGGGGCGCTTGGTATGAAGGACACGGCGTTCTCTGTCCCGGAGGAGAAGATCGACCGACTGGCCACCGCCTACCAGTTCGACCCAGCGCAGGGAGAACTGGTGGTCTTCGATCCCGCGAAGGGCGGCGACTGGTCTGCGCCAAGACCATTCGAATCCGGCGCCGGCGGCCTGGTCTCCACGGCTGACGACCTCTACGCCTTCAGTCAGATGATGCTCGGCATGGGACGATACGGCGAGCAGCGCATTCTCTCTCGTCCATCGGTAGAACTGATGACGACCGATCAAATGACAGCCGAGCAGAAGGCGGCCTCGCTGTTCTATCCCGGCTTTTGGGACACCCAGGGCTGGGGATTCGGGATGAGCGTCACCACGCGCCGCGATGGCGTCGCCTGGAACCCGGGAACCTACGGCTGGGACGGCGGCTTCGGGACATCCTGGCGCGCCGATCCGCGTGAAAATCTCGCCGGCGTATTTCTCTCGCAGCGCATGATGATGGGCGCCGACGATATCACCACCTATCAAGATTTCTGGACAACGGGTTATCAGGCCATCGACTAAGAAAAAGCTTACGAGGAGACGGAAATGACACAGATCAACGCTTACATCAACTTCAAGGGAAATACCCGCGAGGCCATGGCGTTCTATCAGGAATGCTTCGGCGGCGAACTGGACATCCAAACCATCGCCGGTTCTCCCATTGAGGAGCATATGGCGCCCGAACTCAGGAGCGGCGTGATGCACTCCGCGCTGATGAATGGCGGCGTCATGCTCATGGGAAGTGACATGGTGTCGCCCGAGGGGCTGATTGAGGGGAATAATATGTCGCTCATGGTGGGCTGCGGCACGGAAGAAGAGATTGACCGTCTCTTCGCCAAGCTCTCCGAAGGCGGCAGCATCACCTGCCCGCTGGGCGATTCGTTTTGGGGATCGAAGTTCGGCCATCTGACCGACAAATTTGGAACCCGCTGGGGGCTCAATTACGACAAGAACGCGAAATAAAGGACGGTGTAACATGACACTCACGGAAACCGCGATGCCTAAGGTCGTGTCGAAGGATGAATGGCTCGCTGAGCGCAAGAAACTGCTGACGGATGAAAAGGCGCTTACCAAAGAGAAAGACCGTGTGAACGCCGAGCGCCGCCGACTCCCCATGGTCAAGGTCGAAAAAGAGTATGTGTTCGAAGGCCCGTCGGGCAAAAAGACCCTGACAGAATTGTTCGAAGGCCAGCGGCAATTGGTCCTCTACCATTTCATGTTCGACCCCTCCTGGGACACGGGATGCATGGGCTGCACGGGATTTGTGGACGCGATTGGCGACCTCTCAATGCTCGCCGAGCGCAACACGACTTTTGTCATCGTCTCCCGCGCGTCGCTTGCGAAACTGGAAGCGTACAAAGCCAGCAAAGGCTGGGATCTTCCGTGGTACTCGTCCTTCGAGAGCGATTTCAACTACGACTTTCACGTGACGCTGGACGAAAGCGTCACGCCGATCGAGTACAACTATCGCACCAAGGCCGAACTGGAAGCGCGCGGCTCTAGCCCGAAGGGCGAGCAGCCAGGAATCAGTGTCTTCTTCCGCGACGGAGACGACGTGTATCACACGTACTCCGCCTTCGAGCGAGGAGTCGAGAACGTTACCGACTCCTATGATATGCTCGATATCACTCCCTACGGCCGCCAGGAGGACTTCGAAGCCTCGCCTCCGGGATGGCCGCAAAAACCTACCTATGGTTAAAAAAATGCCCTCGGCTCTGCAAAGACCGGGGGCATTTCTACTGTACAAAAGGGCGCCGCGTTGTTATAATCGTTTATGACTTCCATCCGCCGCGCGCTGCTCGCAATCATCTTTGTTTTGCTTCCTGTCGTATCTCAAGCCGCCCCCATAGGCAAACCCTTCGATCTCCAGGGTTTTGTGGACAAAGCCGTCCAAGCCGGTCAAAAGAAGATCGTTATTCCCCCGGGCAAGTACCGTGTGACGCCGCGTAACCGTGAGCATCTGCGCTTGGCGGGGCTGCATGGGGTGATGATCGTCGCCGACAATGTTGAGATGATCTGCACGCAGACGACGCGGGCGCTTTCCATCGATAAGTGCGAAGGGCTGACGGTGCGCGGGCTGAAGATTGATTACGATCCCCTGCCCTTTACCCAAGGCAAGATTACGGCGCTCAGCGCGGATAAGAAGATCACCGAGATCGAGATCTTCGCCGGATATCCGGCGGCGGACCGGGCGACCAACTTCAAGTATGAGATCTATCGGCCGGACACCCGGACGCTGCGGCGGGACGACTGCAATGTCGCAAAGATCGAAACAATTGACGCCAAGCATCTGCGTGTCACGAAGGGGGCGGGATCGGCGGACGATCCCGAGCAGATCGGCGACATCATCGTGATCGGCGCGGAGTATGCGCCGGATGGCAGTATTCCCCATGCGGTGACGCTGGATCATAGCACTGGGACCTGTCTGGAAAACGTCACGGTCTTCGCTTCCAACTGCTTTGGCTTTATCGAGTTCGGATGCAGCGGCAGCGTTTATTCTCATTGCCGCATCGATCGCTGCCCTCCGGCCGAAGACATCGCCCGGCGCGCGGACCCGCGCATTCGCTCGCTGGACGCCGACGCCTACCACAGCGGCGGGGCCGCGAAGGGACCGTCGTATCTAAATTGCAGCGCCAAGTTTATGGGCGACGACTGCGTCAATATCCACGGCAGTTACAATATGGTCACATCGCGCGAGGGGAGCGTGCTGCGCGTTCTGGTGAAGGACGACATTTATGTTCCGGGCGAACCCGTGGAGCTGCTGACCTACTCCGGCGAGCGCCTTCCCGACGCCGTCGTGACGAAGGTCGAACCCGACGGCAAGATCACGGACGCCGAGCGGGAGTTTCTGAGCAAGCAGCAGATGGACGCCGGCCTGCGCACACAATGGACCCCCAATGCTTACAAAGTAACGCTGGATCGCAATGCAGACCTGCCGATGGGATCATTGATCTGTTCGGCCCGCCGCACCGGCAACGGGTTCGCCGTGAAAAACTGCGATTTCGGCTTCAACCGTTCGCGCGGCATTCTGATCAAGGCGAGCAATGGGGAAGTGTCGGGCAATCAGATCAGTGGATCCTGGATGGAGGCGATTTTAGTCTGCCCGGAATACTGGTGGCTGGAGTCTGGCAGTTCGAACAATGTCGTCATCAAGAACAATATCATCACGGACTGCCGGCGCTCCGCAATTACCGTTACCGCGTCGGGCGGAACCGGCGCGATTGCGCCAGCGGGGGCGCACCGCAATATCACCATTTCAGGAAACAAAGTGATCGGCTCGCCGTTCCCGTCGATCAAAGTCACCTCCACGGACAAGCTGGTGATTGTGGGCAACATCACCGTCCGCGCATCGGCATCTCAAAACACCGATTATCTCCAATGGCTTTCGTCGCGGCAAACAGGCGAGGCGCTTGTTACGATGGACTGCGCTCATGTGACGAGTAAAGGCAATGTCGTCCGGTAGCTCAAACATCCCCACCTGGTTGGTTTTCTTACGAACCGCACTGCGTTATGGCCGGTGCGATAGATGCAAATGTTTCAGTTGAACGGGCGTCTTTACGGGATGTGATGCGAGAGTTTCCACGCGCAGATCGAATGCGGGGTATAGCAGCCGGTCTGGGCGGCGCCACCATCCTGCTGTTTTCAGAATGGGATGCGCGTATCCACCTTCCGTCGCCAGGGCGCGGATCAAACGCGCCAGCGGCGTGGGCTTCGGGCGTGGTCCTGAGAGATCGTAGGCGCCCGGTTCGTAATGTCCCACGTGTTTGGTCAGCAGGCTGTTCCAGTCGTATAGGCCGAACAGCGCCCAGGCCGTGACCGCTCGCACATCCATCCCCGCCTGCCGGGCTTCCAGCGCGGCGTTCCAGACTTCCCAAAGCCATCGCATTTGTTCATCCGGCGTGCAGCCCAGATGCGCTTCCGTGACGACGATCGGCCGCCGATAGCGCGCCCAGACTTCTCCCAGAATGCCGAACGGGCCGGCGATCCCTTCCGAGCAAACGCGCACCGCTTCGACATCGGCGTAGTCGTGTGTCCCGTTGCCGCCATGGGTGTGCTCGGGGTAATGGTCCAGACGTTCGTCCAGGAAACGCTCGCTGGTGACATAGTGGTTGATCCCCAGGATATCGGGGGGGCAGGGGTTGTTGACGAACCATTGCAGTTCGGCTTCCGATATTCCGAGATACGTCAAATATCCCCACATCGGACGCTCCGGCGTCAATTCCCCACAAAGAAGGTCGAAACTCAGCCACCGGCGCTCGTTTTCAAAGTCTGCCTGGTATTTCAGCGTGGGAGTGCTGTAGATCTTGCCCATGTCCTCGGTTTGGACTAGCTGGGCCGTGGGGTTGATCTCACGGATCGCTCGCATGGCGAGCACGGTGGCGCGGCACTCGATCAGCACGGCGCGGATGAAACTCAGCGGATCGGTGGCGTGCGGATGCCAGAGGCCGTACAGGCAGGAAAAGCGTGCGGTCGTCAGCGGCTCGTTCACCGGGGTATAAGCGTTCGCCCAGGGATACCGCTCGGCGACGGCCCGCGCGTACACGGCCAGCTTTTCCGGAAACTCGGGATCGAGCAGACTGGTGTCTCGCGGCCCCGCGCCGTGGTGGACGAGTCCGACGATCGGCCGGATGCCCAGCGTGCGCAGGCGCTCCATCCGCGTGTCCGCCCACGACCAATCGGCGCTATCTAAACCATTGGGTGCGGTGCGCTCCCATAAAATCGGATAACGCAGCGTGCGCACGCCCAGCGCCGCGCAGCGGTCCAAATCGTCGAGTCGGTCGGCGTGGCCGCTCACCTCATTCTGATCGTAATAGATGTCTCCGACACGGTTGACCGTACATTCAATGCCGGCCCACAGGGCTAATGGGCCTCGTTCTTCAGGATTGTATTTTGTTTCGAGCGTGTGATCCATAGGCTTATTCGTTACTGTCGTATGAAGCGCGATGCTCCTAATCGTCAGTTGGTATCGCCGCGCGGAAAGCGTCGTTCTTCAGTGCTCGCCGGCCCTACTGGCATACCCGCATGTCCCAATTGATAAACGGATTTCAATCTGAATGCAAGCCATCGTACGAGGAAATGCGGTAAAGCAGGACATCCACAGATCCACGGAAATTCGTGCGCTAAGCCCGATTTCCCAGTGCATTGCGCCCATTTTATTCCTTTCTCAGAGTGTCTAAGGAATTGCGAGACGTTGGAGCGATGTCCTCGTATTTGTGCGATAATAGGAAGATAGATATTCTCAATTCCTGTTATCGCCATTGCCTGGGGAGAGATCATGATCCGACCACTTTTTGCTGCTCTTGTCATGCTTGGGCTTGCTGCTTCCGCATCGTTCGCGGCCCCGGCGGCAAGCCCGATGCCAAGTGCCGCCGTCGTGACCAAAGGCTGCTATGCTGCAGTCGGCCCGGCGCTCCGGAAGTCCGGGGGAGTCCTGACGATGGATGTGCGGCAGGCGTATCTCGCCTGGGCGGAGAAAACCGTTGTGCAGGAATTACAGGCGGGACATCAGCCCGTGTCGGCGGAATGCCTGGCGGAAGTCCGGCAGCACGACGGCGTGCGGACCGCGATGTACGGCGCCGTCTTTCCGCCGGACCCCAGCGTCCTTCAGAACTATGCGCATCTGCGCGAGCAGCTGCCAGCGGACATGATGTCGAAGTATCGCTCCCTGGCGATCGCCCTTTCGGTGTCAAGACGCATTCGGGGAGTGGAGACGCCTGCGGAATGCAAGAGTATCGGACGCGATTATCAGGCGGGGTTCTGGGTTGATGAATCGCTGAGGCTTCCTGGCTCCGATCCGGAAAAAGTCTATATCCGTGATCTCGCGGATTTCATGACGGAGACGCATACGACGGCCGCCGAGGTGTATCAGGATGCGTCGCTGCAGGAGAAACTGCGCGCCTATCTTGGTAAGCGTGGTGTTTACATCGATGCGATCAATGAAGTCCAGAAATCCGTGGTGCTCGGGGAGCGACTGAAAAATGCGATGATCCTGCTCGGGCAGCGGCCGGCGGCGCGCGATCCCAAACCGTCCGCGATTGATTGGATGCGCCACCTCACCACGATCAACGCCAGTACGCCTTCCTCCACGCCGGATCAAGGCGGCAAGCCGATGCCGTGGCCGTTGTTTCCTATCGATTCGGCGCCCTGGCCGCTGTTGATGCCGCTGGCGCATCCCGTTCCAATCAGTGAGGCCGACTATATTTGGGAGGCGTTTCAGGGGGCGCATGGCCCGGATCGTTATCATACCTATGGACCATATCGAAACGATGATGAGCTGATGCCCGATTCCCTGCTGCCTTCAAAGTGGTTTTGGGACGCGTGGCCGGATCGCATTATTCACGGCGGCGAGTGCATTCCTCTCTCCAAAGGCACGGTCGATTTTTATTCGGCGCTGGGCAAGCCCGCGATGTGGGCCGGGCAGCCGGGACACGCCAATCTGATCTCGTTCCAATATGTCGACGGCGCCTGGACTTCCGAGATCGAGCAAGCCTTTGCCGGCGGGCCGGATGTCACGTGTGCGCAGTGGTACTTTGACGAAGACCCGGGAACGCAGATCCGGTTTCGGCCAGACTATAACTGGGCGACCGCAGAGTATCATCTTGGCCTCAGTTTGGCGATGAACGTCGGACTGAAGTCCTATATGGATACGCGGATGGCGTCCAATATCTTCCGAACTATGCCTCTCCCCGTTCAGCAAACGCTTGGCGTGAAACTCCTCCGAAGCACGCTGGAAGTCAACCCGTTCAACCCAGCCATCTGGTACCGTCTCTCCGAGCAGACGACCGACGGAGCGCAGGCCGCGACTCTTGCCGAGGCGGCGCTGAAGGGCGAGCCAGGGCTATTGTCCGGCCATCCCAGCGATGAATTTCAGGAGAAGGGTGGGGCGGGCGGCGCGAACGCCCAGTATTGGCGGACGCTGGGACAGTTCGTCACCAGTTACGCCGTCCTCGCGCACGCTCCCGCACACCGAGAAAAAGATCTATCCCGCGCCTATCGCTTTCTGAAGACCGCTCCCGGAGTGACGCTCGCCGATCTCTTGGGGTACGCCGCGAAGTTCTCCGCAGCCGGTTTCAGCGGCTCAAGCGCCGAAGATCTGGCGTACGATCGGAAACTGGCGGATCAAGACGATGCGTTCGGCCTTCTCCGGATGGGGCAGCGATACCGGGACGGCGGCGGCGTTCCCCAGGACGACGAGAAGGCGCAAACATGTATCGTCAGCGCCGCCGGTCAAGGAGATGTGGCGGCGGCAATGCTGCTGGGAGATCTTAATCCCTCCGTTCCCGTCAATCAGATTACCGTGACGGCCTCCTCCGTATACGCCTCGGAGCAGCATCTGATCAACGGCGCGGGAATGCAGGGGGCCGTCCACGACAACAATGGCGGGGCGGAGACGATGTGGCACACGCAGAGAGTCTCCAGCGCCCATCCGCCCGCCAATGGCCTTGCGCCCGCCATGGCCTGGGTGAAATTCGACTTCGCGGACCCTAAGCCCGTTTCCTCGATCCTCATCTGGAATCACAACCAGGAAAAACTTACCGACCGAGGATTCCGAAAGACACGCATCTACGGCTCCTCGGATGGCGTGACATGGAACTCTCTGACATCATCCGAGGTAATCGAATTGCCGCGAGCGAATGGGACGCCTTCCGAGACGCCTGTCATCATACCCTGTGAGGCCCGCCATCCTCTGAAATCGGTGATCATCGCGGCGGAAGCAGTGGATGGAAACTATGGCGGCGATTGTTACGGACTGAGCGCAGTGTATTTTGGGGTTCCTCGGCTGTCCCATGTCGTTCCCGCCAAGATGGTCGCCGTCACGGCCTCTTCTGTTTACAGTCCGATGCAAGCGGCGGCGCATCTGGTGGATGGAGCAGGAATGATGGGCGCCCTGCACGACAATGAACAAAGCGCAAGTACGATGTGGCAAGCGGCGGGAAACGCCGCGCCCAAATCCCCTCAGCCCGGCCTCGCGCCATCGCCAGCATGGGCAAAGTTCGACTTCGCGAAGCCGCAGCAAATCGCCTCACTGTTGATCTGGAACCACAATCAAGGAACGCTCACCGACCGAGGCTTCCGAAAGACACATATCTACGGCACTGTGGACGGCGTCAAATGGATCTCGCTGACCTCAACCCCCACCATCGAACTACCCCGCGCCTCCGGCGCCCCGATGGAAGAGCCTGCCGTGGTCCCCAACGCTCTGCCCGATAAGCCGCTAAAATCCATCATCATCGCCGCCGAGGCTGCCGACGGCAACTACGGTGGGGATTGCTTCGGCCTCAGCGCCGTGCGCTTTGTTAAAAAGTAATGAAGAGTGACAGGGCGCGCCCCATCAATGATGGCTTGACAACTTTTTCGAATATAATCCTTCCCCCGTTTTCCGGAGATGCGCCATGCGTCAATTCAAATGGTATGAAATCGCGTTATTAATTGGCTCGATCTCCGTGATCGTATTCTGCGTTGCGCCGTTTGCCCTCTTTTACTTTGGCATGAAAGGCAGAAGCACGCCGCTCACTTCGATCCGCCAGCTTTCTCCAGACGTTCCCCTTATATTTCCCCCAGACGCCGTAGTCCTGAACGGTGAGTATCATACGGGAATTGGCGCTTATCTCATCGCCAAGGTGAGATTTCGTAGAAGTGAACTCCACGCCTTCATTTCCCAGCCTCTGCTCGCCAGCGGCGGGTCGCGAAGCCAAAGCCAGCTGCTGCAATGGTCAGGCAATACCCCGGATGTCAGTCAATGGCGACTGAAATCGATCCATAAGTTTTGGGCGATTGACAATGTAGCGTGCCGCCCCAACGACGGCAATAGCCAGGCGTTTCTCTTGATCGATCTGGACGACCCGAATTATGTGAACGTGTACATTAACCGCCAGTACCACTAGCCGAAACCCCGATTTCGGTTGCGGCAATAGAACAGAGCTAAGTTAGCGAGATCTCGGCATCTCTTGCCAGGCGGAGAGTGAACGAACGACTGTGTCCACATTGGCGAGGTAAAACCCGCCGCCATTGATGCGATTGAACTCGATTACTTTCAATCCTTGGTTCGTTGCAGCGATGTCGCATACGAATGCATCCGTGGGAGCGTACCGCGCGGCGAGTTCTTCGCACGTCAATAAGTGGGCGACGGAGCGGAAATTTGGGAACAATCTGTCAAGTCATTTCTTCTTGGGTGAGATGATTTCCTACGAGGGACGCAAAAGGGGGTCGGAACGTGTCAATAGTTTGAGACAACTTGGTCCATTATTTTTCGCGCCGATCGTCGCCTAACTCTTCGTCCTCCTTTTGGGCAGGCGGGTTGATCCAGACGGCTGTTGGCAGCGCTTCCGGAAC
>NZ_JBDSQY010000163.1:0-7811 GCF_039929585.1 Capsulimonas sp. | reverse complement strand
ATCGGGTCCCCCAGAATTGGGGCGGAAGGGCCGATTACCTACACGAATTGGGCTGGGGGGGATAGGTCACGAAATCCCACTCAATCGAAATACCGTCGCCGCCCCATTCGTCCCACGCACTGTCGTCGCAGACACAGCCTCCAGAACCAATCGTCCATTACTATCCAAGTGAAACGGGATCGGTCCATGTCCGAGCTGTTCGACCGAAGCACCGTCAACCGAAGTCGGTTGGACGCTGGGCAAGGTGACTTCGCCGGTCGGAGTTGCGAGGAGGAAGGCGTAGAGGGTATCGCCTTTGGAGGTGTATCGAATTTGGCCTTGAAGTTCGGTGAGCTTTTCGTTTTCGTTCCAGCTCGGCGCTTCGGTCGCGGCGCTGCCAGCTTCCGTTTCGCCGAAGACACGCCAGGGGCGGGTGTCGTAGATAGCGTCTGAGTTCGTTTCCATCCACTCGGTGATGTCTTTGAGAAGTTCGAGTTCTAGGACATCGGGACTGCCGTCGCCCTTGAGCGGGATATTGAGCAGGAAGTTTCCATTTTTGCTGACGACGTCGATCAGCATCCGGATCACATCCGTGCTCGATTTGTAGTGGACGCCGTAGTGATAATGCCAGTTGCCGATGCAGGTTTCGGTCTGAAATGCCAGCGGCTGCACGGCGTCGAGCAAGCCGCGCTCGACGTTCCAGAGCGCCCGATGCCGCTCGGATTCGGGCATGTGCTTGCGGGTGAACACGACGTCGATCTTGCCGTCCTCCGTTCCCTGTTCGTAGAAGTGCCCGATCACATCGTCGCCCTGCGCGCCGCCATAGACCGAGCGGTCCCAGTTGTCGATGTAGAGCAGGTCGGGCTGATATTGATCGATCACATCGAGCATGCGACGGTTCCACTTGTCGGTGTAGGCGGCGTCGGGTTCGGTCGTGGGGTCCTGATCGGTGGCGTAGAGGGCTTTGGGGTCGAGGCCTTCCCACCACTGGCCGGCGCCGTCTTCTTTTGTCAGCGCGCCATCGTAGGGTTTGCCAGCCCAAGGGCCGGTCTTGTCATGTCCGGCGGCGTTGGCGTAGTACTTCCAGGCCTGCCATCCATGCAGGCTGACGCCGAAGCGCAGTCCTTCGGCGCGGGCGGCCGCCGCCCATCCGCCGACGAGGTCGCGCTTCGGACCGACGTTCACGGAGTTCCATGGCTGATGCGCCGAGTTCCAGTTGTCGAAGTTGTCGTGGTGGTTGCCGAGGCAGACGAAGTATTTGGCCCCGGCCGCCTTGTACAGCCCGATCAGATGCTCCGGGGCCCACTTCTCCGCCTTCCAGCTATTACAGATGTCTTTGAAACCGTGCTCCGTGGGGTGCCCGTAGCGCTGGATGTGCTCTTGATAGATCGTGTCGCTGGTAACGTAGGTCTTGTCGCCGGGGTGGGGGCCGTAGATGCCGGGCGCGTAATGATCGCCCATGGCGCCGACGCATTGCGGCCCCCAGTGCGCCCAGATGCCGAACTTGGCGTTTCGGAACCACTCTGGACACTCGTAATTCTCGGATTGCGCCCGCCAATCCGGCAGGTCTTGAAGGTCGGTCGACATGGGTAATTGGGGCCTTTGAACGTGGGTTTGCGGTCAGATGCAACGCCCAATATTGTACTCTCTTGGCCCAAAATTGGCAAGTGTAACCGATTACAATATCACTCGAAATATAAGATTATCCCTCCCGATAAAACACCGCGCCCCAGTTCGAGCCGATCTCCGTCTGAATCCGCCCATTCTCCGGCGTGATCTCGGAGTCTCCTATGAGATCACGCCATACACCGGAGTGGGGAACCTCAAAGTCGACTTGCTGTGGCTTATCGGAGAAGTTCAGCGCAACAAAGAAATGTTCGCGCTTTTTTCCGCCCTCGCTCCATCGACGATACACGACGAGCCCGTGTTCCAGATCGATCCCAAGCCCCTGCTTGTTGAAATGGGTTTGTGATTCGTCCCAGTTGGACGGGGCGAAGTGTGGGGAGCGCAGGCCGGGATGCTCTTCTCGGATCTTCATCATCTTTTGGTAAAGGTCCAGAAGCGCGGGGCCGGGCGCGCTCTTCGCCTGGCTCCATTCGAGTGGGCGCGCGATGACTCTGCCGTCGCCGTCCTCCGGAATGTCGTAATCCGCGCCAAATTCCTGTCCGTTGTAAATCAGCGGCGCGCCAAAGCATGTCATGAGCGCGATGACGTAAGGCTGTGTGCGATGCCAGGACTCGCGGCCGCCGGCGCAGGTGATGATGCGGCTGTGGTCGTGGTTTTCGAGATAGGTGGTCGGGATACGGCCTGGCTCAAAGCCGCGCGTCGTCTCCAGCATACGCATCATGGTCGTTTGGATGGCCGGCGCCGTCTCGTCTTCTTCATGCAGATATTGCTCGCTGAGAGTTCGAAAAGGATCGTACCAGCAGCTTGTCGCGTCCACTTTGTTCGTCACGTCAATGGCGTCGTAATCCCAGCTGTGCTCCAGAATGATCGCGAAGTTCGTTTCGTGGCAATCCTTCACATAAGCGGCGATCTCTTCCAGCAATTTCGGCAGGCCATACTTTCGGTCATCCGGCTTGTAATATCCCAGGGTGTTGTCGAGACGAATGCCGTCGATCCCGAACTCCTCGATCCAGTAGATACAGGCGTCGCGGACGTACTCCAGCGTACATCGATTGGAGTAATTCATATCCCGGAAATATTCGTGCTCGGCAAACTCGCCGATATAAGGCGATTCGGCGGGATTTTGATAGAGCCAGTAATAGGGAAAGCCAAAGTCCGGGGGGGCAGCGTCGGTATGGTTGAACACGCCGTCCATGATCACGTGAATGCCGCGCTCGTGGCACTCATTGACGAGCTGCTTGAGATAAATGAGTTTCTCGGTTTCGGCGGCGGGATTATGGCTGTACTTGTGCGAAAGACCGAAATACTGGACCGGGTTATATCCCCAGGTAAAGCTGGAATCGGCGTCGTCCGAGTAGGAGCAGGGATTCCAGGGCATGAACTCGATCGCATTGATCCCAAGCGACTGAAGATAGTCCAGCTTGCGGACAATCGTCTGCAAGGGCGCTTCGTTCTTTTTGCGGATGTTCGCCGTGAAGTCGTCGATCATCAGCTCATAGATGCGCAGGTCTTGATACGGAAGTCGCTTGGCGAGCCGCTTGACCTCGGCAGTTTTGCCGCCAACGACAAAGCCCGAATTCTGGTTCTGCGCGCCGCCGTAGCGGCCGCACGGATCGCATACCATGCGCGTCTCGCCGTTCTCGAACTCGACTTTATATTTATATTCGTAAAATCCGTCGGGTAATTTTTCGACCTGCGCAGTATACACGTCGCCTTTGACGATGTTGTCGCGGGGATCGGTATAATCGGTTGGCAGGAGTTCGATTGCGGAGCCTTCATCCCATTCTTTCGTCTCAGGGTTCTGAAAGCTTCCCATGACTGAGATACGGGTGATTTGGGGCAGTCCGCCCACTTCATATTGCTTCGGGTCTTTCGACGTATTGGGTAGGAACAGCTTAAAGGTAACAGTCTTTTTTTCGTGGTCGGGGAGGGCTCCGAACTGCTCGTACATGGGCTCGATCTTTCTAATCGCGGGAGTATATGCCTGTTTATTCCCGTTTATGAAAAAGGTCTAACTTGGAGCCGGCAAAATTTGTTACCTCAAAGGGCTGCGGCGCCCTATAATAATCCTATGCGCAAACGTATTATCTGTCTGATCCTCGTCGCAGCGGCCTTGATTCTCACAGTCGGCATTGTTCGGCAGGCGCGCCAGCGCGAGCAGTGGGCGCGCGTGGATCGCTTTTATCCTTTTGTACGATCGCCTCATGTCAGCCCACGTCCGTTCTGGACGAATATCGATTGTGTCGTCGTTCACTCCACCGCTGGAACGAGATTCGATTCCGCCGTCACCATCTTCCAAAGCCCTAAGTCGCGTGTTTCCGCGCATTATATCGTCGGCAAGGATGGGCGTGTGGTGCAGATGGTCCCGATTGGCATGCAGTCGTGGCATGCTGGCATTTCGTCTTTGGACGGCGCTCCCAGGGTAAACGCATACAGTGTCGGGATCGAGATGGTGAAC
Organism: Capsulimonas sp.; assembly: GCF_039929585.1. Taxonomy (NCBI): domain Bacteria; kingdom Bacillati; phylum Armatimonadota; class Armatimonadia; order Capsulimonadales; family Capsulimonadaceae; genus Capsulimonas; species Capsulimonas sp. The sequence continues at coordinate 3,748 of NZ_JBDSQY010000163.1, read as the reverse complement.
CGAAACGACGGAACAGACCCTTATCCGGACGTGCAGTACAAGGCGGTTGCGGGGATTATCCGCCGCCTGCGCACAGTCTGTGATATTCCGGATAGCCGCATCGTTTCCCACGCTCAGATCGCGCTTCCCAAGGGGCGCAAGTCCGATCCGCGTAGCTTCGACTTTGCGAAGCTGAGACGCCTCTGCGGCAAAGTCTGAGTCGAGGCCGTGCGCGGGTATAATAATACGTTGAACACAAATATTGAGGCTTGGGCGGTTTTAAGACCGCCGAGGCCCTTTTGTGCGTCTGAGGCGTTTCTTGCGTCCGGGACGTACGCTCCCCTGTTTTCCCGTGGAAGGAACTAACGGATGGATTTGCGCGAACTGCCGGCGCTGGTGGATGATCTCCCTGCTTATCACGAACTGAAGAAACGGATCGAAGTCGGCGGCCTCACTCAGATCGAGGGACTGCCGGTCGCGGCGAAAAGCTTTATTCTCGCGCAGCTCGCGCGCGAGCTTGGGCATCCGATCGTCGTTGTTACTTACAATGCCGATCAGGCCGCGCGGATCTGCGCGGACCTGGCCCGCTACGGCGTGGAGGACGACGCACTTGTCAGCCTCGTTTCCAGCACGGAAACGCTGGTCTTCGCGGAAGGCGCGCCCGATCTCACGGTGCTCGGACGCCGGACGGCGGCCCTGCAGAAACTGGCGCGCGGAGAGGCTCGTCTGGTGGTCGGCCCGATTGGCGCTTTTCTCCAGCGCACCGTCGCGCCCGAGGCTCTGCGCGATCGCAGCGTGACGATCGCCGTCAGCGAAAGTGTGGAAATCGCAGATCTGGAGAAGACGCTCGCGGGCTTTGGGTACGATCGCGTCGAAGCCGTGGAGAACCCAGGACAGTGGACCCGTCGCGGCGGCATTCTGGATATCTTCCCCGGGGACGCCGTGCGTCCGTTCCGTATCGATTTCTTTGGCGATGAAGTCGAGAGCATCCGTCCGTTCGATGTCGAATCCCAGCGATCCGTAGGCAAAGCCGAAAGCTTGGCTGTGCATGCCATACGCGAAGCGCCGCTGACGGAAGACGCCATCAGTGAGGCCATAATGCGTCTCAAGGACGAACTGCCTGGACGGATGGCGGCGCTACGCAAGGCGAACGAAGAAGGAAAAGGCGTCGAGCACGCGGATCGTTTGGAAGAGCGAATCGAAGCGGATATCGCACAGCTCAGATCCGGGACCTACTTCGACCAGACCGAATATTATCTGCCGTATCTTGAGCCGCGCGAGCTCTGCGCGCTGGATTATCTGCCCGAAGGCGCGCTGCTGGTTCTCGACGAACCGAACCAGGCCAAGGCGCGACTGGAGCAGATCGAAAAGGAAGTCCTGGAGATCGCCGGTACGCGCGCGGCGCGCGGCGAATGGCTGACCGCCGAAACCCCGCACGCCTGCAACTTTAGCTCCGTAGTCAGCCACGCCGCGAAGTCGCCGGCGACGATTATCTTCTCGCTGCTCGGTCAGAAAGTCGACGGCCTGCGCGCATCGGACCCAATCTCGACGCAGTCCGGCGCCATGGAAAGCTTCGCCGGCCGCTTCCCCTCGTTCTTCGAGGCGATCGACGGCTGGCTCGGCGCCCGCTTCCGCGTGGCGATCGTCACCGAGCAGTCTCAGAAGATCCGCGAACTGCTCGCCGACCATAAGATCCCGGCGTCGCCGCAGGATCGCCTGCAGCCCGGCGGCGAGGGCGGCGTTTATGTCCTCGACGGCAGTCTGCTCGGCGGTTTCAAGCTCGCCGAAGCTGCGCTGATGGTCGCGACGGATACGGATATCTTCGGCCATCGCGTCCACCAGAAGCCCCGAAAGCGCGCGTTCAAAGAGGGGCTCAAGCTTACCTCGTATCTGGAACTGCGCGAAGGCGATTACGTCGTCCACATCAATCACGGCATCGGATACTATGCGGGCATCACGCGACTGAAAAGCAAGGACGGCGCCGAGCGGGATTATCTCCTGCTGGAGTACGCCGGCGGCGACAAGGTCTATGTCCCGACGGATCAGATCGACCGCGTTCAGAAGTACATCGGCTCCCAGGAGTCCACCCCCACCGTTACGCGTCTTAATAGCGGGGAATGGTCGCGCGCGACCAAGAAGGCCCAAAAACAAGTCCAGGAGATGGCGGCGGACCTGATCAAGCTTTACGCCGCTCGCAAGGCCGCGACTGGCCACTCGATCGCCCCGGATACGCCCTGGCAGATGGAGATGGAGGAGGCGTTCCCCTATCAAGAAACGCCCGATCAGCTCGCCGCCATCGAAGACGTCAAGCGCGATCTGGAAGACGACAAACCGATGGACCGCTTGATCTGCGGCGATGTCGGTTACGGCAAGACCGAAGTCGCGATCCGCGCCGCGTTCAAAGTCGTGAACGCCGGCCGCCAGGTCGCCGTACTCTGCCCGACCACGATCCTGGCCCAGCAGCACCTCGTCACTTTTCGTGAGCGTCTCGCCCAGTATCCCGTGAAGATCGAGATGCTGTCTCGCTTTGTCTCCAAGGCCGAGGCCGACCGGACGATCAAGGCGCTGGCCGAAGGCGCCGTGGATATCGTCGTCGGCACCCACAAGCTTCTAAGCAAGGACGTGAAGTTCCGGAACTTAGGCATGCTCGTTGTCGACGAAGAACAGCGCTTTGGCGTCGCGCACAAAGAGCGGATTAAGGCGATCAAAAAGAACGTCGATGTCCTGACGCTGACAGCGACGCCGATTCCAAGAACGCTCCACATGTCGCTCTCGGGCATCCGCGACATGAGCCTGATCGACGATCCGCCGGAGGGACGCCAGCCGATCAAGACCTACGTCAAAGAGTACGACGATGAGCTGATCCGTGAAGTGATCCTGCGCGAGCTCGACCGAGGCGGGCAGGTTTACTACCTGCATAATCGCATCGAAAGCATCACGCATGTCGCTGAGCACCTGCGCCGCCTCGTCTCGCAGGCGACTGTGGACATCGCCCATGGCCAGATGCACGAGGATGATCTCGAAGACGTCATGGTGCGCTTCGCGAACAAAGAGTTCAACATCTTAGTTTGTACGACGATTGTCGAAAGCGGTCTGGACATCCCGAACGTCAACACGATCATCGTGGACAACGCCGACAAGCTCGGCCTCGCGCAGCTTTACCAGCTGCGCGGCCGCGTCGGCCGCTCCAAGCGCCAGGGCTACGCGTATTTGCTTTACCGGAAAGACAAGATCCTCTCGGAGATCGCCGAAAAGCGCCTTGGCGCCCTGCGGGAGTTCTCGGATCTTGGTTCGGGCTATAAAGTCGCCATGCGCGACCTGGAGATACGCGGCGCCGGCAACCTGCTCGGCGCCGCCCAGTCAGGAACCGTCGCCACCGTTGGTTTCGATCTCTACACCCAGCTGCTGTCCCAAGCGATCAACGAGCTCAAGGGCGAGGATATGGAGCCCGAGTGGGAACTGCCGAACGTTGCGCTGCCGCTCGACGCGCACATCCCGCCGCGTTATATCCCGAGCGAAGCCGAGCGTATTCTCATTTACAAGAAACTAACGGCGGTTCGCCGCATGGAAGACGTCGCGCGAATCCAAGAAGAGCTCGAAGACCGCTACGGCGACCCGCCGCGCTCCGTCTGGAACCTGCTCGCCACCCTGCGTCTGCGTTTACGCTGCCTGGAAGTCGGCATCGGCAACATCGTCGCCGAAAAGCGCCGCGTCGCCATACGTTTCCGCGGCACGCACATCCCAATGGACACCATCAAGAAACTGGCCC
>NZ_JBDSQY010000162.1:0-11007 GCF_039929585.1 Capsulimonas sp. | reverse complement strand
TGTCGATCTTCTTTTTCGTGCCGACCATTGAAGGTGTGAGAATCCAACGGATTTGACCATTCTCCGCCCTCGATACGGATTGCATTTAGTGTAGCGAACTGTCTCACCTATTATAGACACAGAGGGCGCAGCACAGTGACGGAATTTGCAGGAAACTCGTGAGTGAAACTACGCCCAGCATTGTTCAGCAGCAGCTTACGAGGAGCAACCTTTTGAGGCTCGGCAATACTATTGACATCTTTTGGCGATCCAGTCATCACCCATTGTGTTCCTGCGGACGCGACCGACGGGACGCCATCGATCCCCAACGCCATCACCTGGGGGGCGGCGCTTGCATTGACGGCTTTGATGATGATGTCTTGCGTCTTGTCATCCCGGCTGGCGGTCGCAAAGAATGTCGGCGCCGGTGGAAACGGCTTATCCGTAGCTTCAGAGATAAGCTTTCCGTCGAGATAGCACGCGATCTGCCGTCCGTGAACATCCACGCGAATATCGTACCAGCGTCCGGTCTCTACTTTCACCGCCGCATCTCCGCCGATCCCGCGACTATAGCCATTCTGTTTTTTTTCAATGGCTGTGTGTGTGTTTCCCGCATCCCCTATAGTCCACGAGATAAAATCCTTCTCTCCCTGCACATGGAGAAAAATCCGGAAGCCTTCCTCGCCGCTGATCTTGCGCGCTTTGAGTCGCAGCGAATAATCGGTCCATGAGGCGTCTCCAACGAATGCCTGGCAATTGCCTGAGTTACCTGACTGCTGGAGAGCGCCATCCTGGACCTTCCAATCTCCCCTCACAAAACGCCAGTCCGCAACGCCTGCGGCTAAGTCGGCCTTGTAGAGCGTTCGATCGTCTTGAGTGACCACAATATCCTTGTACTCCACCTGGGTTGCCCAGGAGCCGACGCCGACGCGTCCCTGCGGCATAGGATCGGGAGCCGTCGTGTTTTGAGGAACGGAAAAATCGACCGGAAGGACCACGCTGCCTCGATTGCCGCCAAACAGACATTGCATGTGATACGATGGAGATCCAAAACTGGAGACCCCGTCATACCCAATTAGATTGGTATCCCATTGGGATGCGCCAGGATTGACATTCACAAACAGCGGGGCATAACACTCCATTGCTACGGCGTCTGCATTCCGCTCCAGACCAATCAGCCAGGCTGCATCCGCAAGCGAGGCTTCGTAAGTCGGAGTGGGCTTGCCTTCCGTGGTCGCCCACTCCCCAACAAACACCTGCGGACCTTTGCGGTCATATTTATCATAGTGCGAGACGTCACGCAGCGTCTCTCCGGTGGAACGATAAAAGTGATCGTCCAGGACATCGGGAGCGATGCTTTTGACGGCGGTCGTGGCGATCACCTGCAGATGTGGATACTTGGCCTTGATTGCATGGTAGAACTGAACGTATCGAGCGTCGTAGCTGCCGCTCTTGTCCCCCCAATCCTCATTGCCGATCTCTACGTAGTGCAGCGGAAACGGCTTCGGATGACCGTTGCGCGCGCGAACCGCGCCCCACTTCGTGTTCCCATCGCCAGTGACGTACTCGATCTCGTCGAGAACATCCTGCACATACGGCTCAAGCGCCGGTCCGGGCTGCACTGTGTCACCCATAGCGTAACCATTAAACACCGCGAGCACTGGTTCGGCGTTCAGATCTTCACACCACTGCAGCAGCTCCAGCAGCCCCATACCATCCGTGGCTCGATATCCCCAGAAGCCAGGATGCCCGGGCCGATCCTCCAGCGGGCCGATCGTTTTCTTCCAATCGAAATGGGAAGCTAAGTTATAACCTTCGATATAGCAGCCGCCCGGCAGCCGAATGAAGCCTGGTTTCATGGCCGCAAGTTTGTTCATCAGGTCCACACGCAGCCCATTGGGGCGTCCCTTGTATGTGGGCGGGAACAATGACACTAAACTTAGCCAGACCGTACCGGGACGATCCGTCATTAATACGAATTGTCCCGCTGTGGTCGCTGCCACGCCGCTGGGTGTCTGCAATGTGGCGGAGTATTTCTTCCATTTCCCCGTGAGGCCGGTTACTTGCGCCTTCGCAAAGGTTGTTCGCCCATCAGCGCTCTGCAGGCTCACCAACAGCGGCCCGGAAAACCCGGGAGCACAGCGAGCATAGAAGCTGGCCGCATACTTGGTGCTGGGTTTGACCGGGACGCCAAAATAGCCGTGATTGGCGATGCCGGCCGGGGCGCTGGCAGTCGCTCCCGTGACTTCCACGCGCAGGCTGGCGCCAAGGGCGGCGCTTACAGGCTCGGCCCGATCGAGGCTCATCGTGACGGAAGCGCCCGCAGGAGCCACGGTGGACCAGTGATCGACCTTGTCCCCACTATCTTTGAAGGATCGATTCCGGATGAGCTCGGCGTAAAGTCCTCCATCCCAGGAGTAATTGATATCTTCGGTCATCAGTCCATAGAACAGAGGGTTGATCTTTGGCCCCGGCCGGTCCGCGTGAACTGTCAGGCTGCCTGGATCGGCAATGACCGGCGCGGACACGGCGGTCATCAGCATAAAAAGCGCTGCGCCGAATGTTCTCGCAGGAATAGTTGTCGTGATTTTCAATGATATTCCTATTGTGAGTAGAGTATTGTTAGGTAAGTGTCAAGTCGCATCACGTTGTGAATAACTGTGGTGCCTTCGGAACTCGGTCGGCTTCTGGGTAAATAGGTCGGGCCGTTTCCCATACCAGTCGAGCGTTGCCTCATCAGGCGTCTTGCGCACAAGCCTGCCATGAGGACGAAAGAAATTGTAGCGGATCAGCCACTGTCATCCCTCGTTAATATTTAAAAGTGAAACGTTTCAACTACTATACATTAATCTCCTTTTGGTGTCAAGCATATTCTATGAATATGCTTGACGCCATTCACCCGGAAGAACAGAGCCTTCGCCGTCTGCGCTCTCGGATGTCGATTAGATCATCTGCCAGTCATAGATCGCGGCGCTGGGCTAGGCGTTTCGCCCTTCGGCTAATCGTAGCACGGCGCGCACAATCTATCGTAAGCCATCGAAGACTTCGCGCAAACCGTAATCTCGTTGTGGGGCTTCAGTATTCATGAGCGTCAAATAAGGAGCCACGAACGCCCACTCATCGTCGGACACATCGGAAGGATAGCTTTTGCGAGAGGTCATGCGAACATAATATCAAATGATCTCAACATCGCAGGCGAGCAAGCAGATGATGTCAATCAATGCACTTCTGACGATTACTACATATTTTTCGAGCATTGATATTACGAAGGACAAATAATGGGTAGTTGTCAAGTCTCATCACATTGCGAACAATTGTGATGGCGTCGGAACTCGGTCGGCTTCTGGGTAAATAGGTCGGGCCGTTTCCCGTACCAAACGAAGCGCGTGGACGACGCCGGTCGTATGAAGGTCCCAACCCTGCGCAACGTCGCCATCACCGCGCCGTACTTCCATAACGGCGTGATTACGACGCTGGAACAGGCGGTCCAATTTTACAACAAGCGGGACCTTGGCGGCTTCGGGACCCCGGAGTTCCCCGCGACGATGAACCGCGAAGAGCTTGGAAACCTGCACCTCACCGACGATGAAGTGACCGACATCGTCGCCTTCCTCAAAACCCTCACCGACGGCTACGCCGCCAGCGCCGTCGCCACTAAAGCATAGCCAGCGCCCATACGGCAAGCAGCGAACCGCCCCCGCGCCATACTATGGCTGGGGGCGGTTTTTCTTTATCTGAGATTTATGATAAACTTGACGATAGGGAATAACCATAGCGAATGATATCGTCTGGAAAAGGTGGAACAAGCATGAGATCAAAAGCGCAATGTTGTATCGTCTGGCTCATCCTTTTCGCGGGAGTGTTTGTGTGCGGCGGTCGACTGACCGCAGCGCCAGCCGCGCCGAAGCCTCCGGGCGGCATCCAGTTGCTGCCCGACTACGCATATCATCGGCTCCAGGGGGTTGATTCCTACGTTGGCGCAATTACCAAGAAGAACGGCTTCACCATTAATCACGACATCGGTATGATGGCGGGACGGCAGCTAAATCCAGCCGAGCGCGGAGAATACGTCTGGTTTAAAGAGCGTGCGTGGCATGGCCATCCTGTGTGGATCGCCATGACTATGAAGCACGCACTTATCGCCACTTTCCCCGACGACTGCGCGAACTTTTACTGCACCCCCAAATCCGAAGAGGATGCGGTGGATTTTCTCCTGATGATCTCGACATATGCGCCGATCATCAAGCATAATATCGTTTTCCCAAAACCCCGTCCTGGCGCGCCGAATATTGCTCCTATCCGAGGCGTAGGTCTACAATAACATGATAAGGTCTGAAAATTAGAGGATACAAGAATCGTCAGGGTTCATAAGCTCGCGCCCTTGCTGCGTCATTGCGGGATCGATTGGCGGCCGAGGCGGACAGAAACGCAATCAGTGGCGCAGGCATTCGTAGAGTGAACATTTACGCGGCGCTGATGAGGGATTCTGTGTCTCCGGCGACGACCCAGCGGTTCCGGCCGGTGTGTTTGGCGGCGTAGAGGGCGGTGTCGGCGCTTTCGATCAGGTCTTCGGGATCGGTTCCGGCGATGGAGATGTCGGTGACGCCGATGCTGACGGTGATTTTGCGGTTTGGGAAATCGAAGGCGCTGACGGCGGCGCGGATGCGCTCGGCGGTGGCGCGGGCTTGGTCGGAGCCGGCGTTGGGGAGGAGCACGGCGAACTCTTCGCCGCCGTAGCGGGCCGCAAGGTCTCCGTCTCGGATTGCGTCGCGCAGCAGGGTCGCCAGGGTGCGCAGGACATGGTCGCCCGCGGGGTGGCCGAAGGTGTCGTTGTAGAGCTTGAAGTGATCGACATCGAGCAGCAGCAGCGACAGCGGCGTCCCATGGCGCTGGGCTTCGGAAAGCTCAACCCTCAGACGCTCCTGGAAGTCGCGGTGGTTGGAGAGCCCCGTCATTCCGTCCGTCGTCGCAAGGTTTTGCAGCTGTTTGTTCGTTTCCTCCATCTCGGAATACGCTTCCTGAAGCTGGCGGGTCAAATGGTTGTTTTCCAGGATCGAAAGCACCTGCCGCACGAGAAGAAGGCCGATGAGCAGCGCTGAGCCAATGTATACGCCGAAATCCAGCGTGCTGGCGGTACGGTGTTTGAGCGAGTAAACGACCAGCGCGGCTACGCAGGGAACGAAGAGGTAAGGCGTCAGTGCGCGCCATACGCGCAGCGGAGGCGGCGCGGAAGTGCGCTGACTGGACATGGATTGTTCTGTCGGATCGATTCGCAGGAGCGCCGCGCCGGCCAGCGAGATCAATCCCCATCCCAGGATCCATCCGACGGTGGTGACGCTGGTTGCGTCGTAAGCACTATGCAGCGTCAGGTAGGCGAATGGGACGTCGGCGCTGACAAACGCCGCAATCCCAAAGCCCAGTCGCCACGTGACTGGCCGCAGCGATTGTTCTTCGTTGTGGACGGTCACAATCAGCATGCAGAGGAGGGCGATCAGGTCGCCGAGGGGATATCCCACCCCCAGGAGCATCCCGAGCGTCGTTGCCGACCCCGCCAGGATGAGCGGACCGAGCAGGAAGTACCAGCTGAACGTTACCAGCGCCGTCATGATCATGCAGCCGTCCAACAGAACACGCCATCGCATCGTCAGGGGCAGGGGACGGTTGGGCATGAGCAGGACGCCCAAAAAGAGACAGGGGTAGCAGCACAGATACGCCGCGTCCGCCATCGAAGGAAAGGGACACGACACTTTGAGATGCAGTTCGTAGTACGCCCAGATGCAGCTTCCCACACCAAAACTCAGGGCTCCTAAGCCAAAGAATAGCCCCGCCTGCCAGCGCGCCTGCTGTTCACGCGGCGCGCCGGCCGCGAAGGTTTCACGGCGCGTGCGCATGCAGTCCCACAACACCCAGCTCGCCGTTAGCATGGGAACGCCGTAGCCCGTGATGTCCGAAAACACGAGGGTCTGCGCCGGCGAAAACGGTTTGAATACTACGATGATGCAATACACGAAACTGAATCCCAAAAGGGTCCACAAACGCGTCGCCATCGATCGATGCATGTTTTTCGTATTTGTTGGCGTAACGACAGACATAATTAAGTCCTAATGATTAATTATGGCGAATCCTCCGAATTCCTTCAGTCTCAGCGGATATAGAAAAAATAACGCCACCCCGGTATGATAAAATAGCAACGCTTCCCCATGAGCGTAACAGAAAATGGAGACACCGCAATGACGCATGATGAAGGACTTTTAGTCGCGAAGGCGTTCGCCATCGCCGCCGGCGCGCACGCGAACCAGCTCAGCAAGGATGGGACCCCGTATGTCCAGCACCCGATCCGAATGGCCCTCCGCTGCCCAGACGCCGACGGTCAAATGGCCGCCGTCCTGCACGACGTCGTGGAAGACACCCCCGTCACCCTAGCCGACCTGGCCGCCGCCGGCATCCCGCCGCAAGTGCTCGCCGCCGTCGAGTCCGTGACAAAGCGCGAAGGCGAAGACTACGAAACTTTCATTGAACGCGCCGCCCGCAACCCGCTCGCCGCCCGCGTCAAAATCCTGGACCTCGAAGACAATCTCAACCCCATGCGCCTCTGCGCCATCACCGAAGAAGACCTCCAGCGTATCGCCAAATACCACCGCGCCTGGGCACACCTGCGCGAAGTGACGGCCGGGAAGCTTTGAGCGCCCGCCCTCACTGGTCGGACCTAGCGAAAACTGCTCTTGCCGCCGGCCAAACCGTGCGAGTGGCGCCGACTGGCAACTCCATGACCGGCCTGATCGCTAGCGGCGACACCGTCATTCTCGCCCCATGTGACAACAAAAGCCTTATGGTCGGCGACATCGTCCTCGCCCAGATTCAGGGCCGCCGCTATTCCCATATCGTCCTGCATATGGTGAAAGAAATCAACAACGGCAAGTTTCTCATTGGCGCGAACAATGGCCGCATCGACGGCTGGGTTGGAGCTGGAAATATCTTTGGCCGTGCTGCATTTCCGCCCACCCATTCACAAGAGTTTGTACCATGACCCGAATCGAATTGGAAATGTTAATCAAGCGGGCATTCCACGGCGTGACTCTCGACGGAGGCCATACACTTGTGGACATGAACGAGATGAGCAATTGGGGAAAGCGCGCGAGCAAGGAAGAAATCGAAAGCACTTCCAGAGTGGAGTTCGGCGCAAATTGGACGGTGTTGCCGGTCGAGACACTACACCACTTCTTTCCTACACTTGCACACGCGGACGCCAAAGCCATGCGCTACTATCTGCCGGCGTTCATGGTCAGTTTGCTGACGCACCCAGATCCATGGACTCATAGCCTCATTACCGTTCTTTCCGCGCTCTGCCCAGAGAGCAGTGATCCCGAAGATTATCATATTCGGCGTTACGCCCTGTTCGACGATAAACAGCGCTCGGCCTGCGCCTTGTATCTTAGTTGTTTGCCGGATTTCGTCGACCTTGATCGAGGTAGCAAGCGTACTGTTGACCAGGCGCGCTCTCGATATTGGGATCAGCATTTACCGAGCGAGAAAGTATGAGAGCAAAGGCCATAGAGACCGTTTTGCTTACGATCGACCGCGAATTGCGCTTCACGCTATTTGGATTGGAAAATGCTCTGGGAGTAGAGTTCGATGTCGCGGCCGTGGAGCAGGTGTTCATGCACGAAGTTGAACATGGAAGCGCTGATGGGAATTATATTCTCTACGAAAGTCTTCGGGTGCGAGTGCTTGCATACGTGGAAGAATATGAACCTGAGACAGTTTGGTTAACCGTGGAGAATCTCAAGGGAGACGAAGTCAAAGCTGCCGACATTGCTGAACGCGCTCACTATCAGATTCTTCGCATGGAGCAGTTTGAGAAACTGTATCCGAATTATTAACTGATGTTACGCAAGCCTTTAGCCGGCGATTGAACACCCGCAAGCGGGTACCCGGCCTAGAAGTGCACGAGTGCCCAGAGGGCGCCCGCCTTCGCCGACTCCAGAGAACGTAATCGCCAGGTTTCTGGAGTGCCCGAAGGGGCACATCGTGCTTTTCTAGCCGCGATTTCAATCGCCGGGCACGACGTGAGTAACGTCAGTTATTAACGAATAAAGTGGGTTTGGAGAGTTCATGCGTCCGCCATTGACGCTACGGGAGGCGACTCGGGGATCAATCCGCTGAGAATGGAAGAATTGTGTGTAACATTCCAATGCAATTTCTGTCTAAAAACGAGAGCGGGGAAAGATCGGCTTCCGGAAACCGATATTCCATTGGCTCTGCTCGCAACCCCCCATGCTCCGCAGAACTCTACGACCCTGGAAACAATCCTCTATGATTACGAACGAACCGCCGGCGCCGCTCAGTCCGGAGCCGCCAAAGCCGTCGCTCCGTGTGGCGCGTTACTGGCAGCCGATTATCGCCTTTGTTTTCCTTGTCTTCTTGTGCCTCTGGGGTGTCAAGAAAGACCACTTTCTCGACACGTCCGGGCGCGTTCTGGGCGAGGGAGCGTTCAGCGTTTACAATGGGATGCTGGTCGTGGCCGCGGTGATGGTCTTTCTGCTTGCGAAGCTCAAGCGGGATCCCTCGATCGCCTGGCGTGTGTGGGACCTCACCCTTGTCTGCCTTCTCACAAGCCAGATCCTCAAACAGCTTCCGTTCACGCGACCGAGCGGCGGCGGACACGGCTTTCCTAGCGGACACACGCTCACGGCCTTTGCGGTGGCGTGGCTGCTGATGGAGACATATCCCAGAGTAGCCCCCTTCGCCTTTATGGTCGCCCTCGCCGTAGGCTGGTCGCGTGTTGAGACGGGGGCGCATTTCACCTATCAGGTTCTCATTGGCGGCGTCATGGGATTAGTGATCGGCTACGCGGTCACCACGGCAAAAAACAGCGTCGGCGTGCTGCTGCCGCGCATCTGGGATCGCTGGAATGATCGCAAGCGCCGGCGAGCAAGGCCCATGACCCTGCGCCGCAAAATTGTTCTTGCTATCGTACTCATTATTACCGTCCTGGCGATTGTCATCCGCGTCAATCCCACGCTCAATTTCAAGCGAGAGCTGTTCCAGTTCGGCGTGAAACGCGGTTACGAAGATCGTATGACCGGATTTCAATATGCAAGTCAGGCGCCTGGCTGGAGGGTATTAGCGAACCACAGGCATTGGAGCAGTGGCGAAAAGCAGCTCGTTATGCGTATTGCCAGCGAGCCGGCGAACAAATTCGCGGGAGAATTGGACGCATTCATGGCCGGATACAATCTTGGAAAAGACTGGTTCAAATATCTGTTTGGTTTCATAACCGTCACCATGTTCTGGAACCGCCACCGATGGCGTCCCCATCATGACGGCCATTCTGACTCAGAAGGACAAATTGAGACGGAGATTGGGGCGGCGAAGCCGAAGAGCGAATAGGCGGCGTTTTCCTTGAACCTCGGCAGCGATGCAAGAACCCAAAATGAGGAAGGGCGCATTATGATATTTCTTGTCCTATGCTTGCTCTACGATTTGTCGTTTGTGCTCTCGATGTCTCTTGTCCCGGGAATATCTTCCAGTGAATGGGGCGTAGAGCTGCTGGGCGGTCATTGGACTGAACTCTTGGGCGTCGTCCTCTTCGGTCTTATCCCCTCCAGCATTTACGGCGTCCTCATGGTTTTGAGCGGCAATCATCGAATAGGCCGATTATCGACTATATGCCGAAGCCTTGGTTTAAGTCTCATCCCATGGGGAATCGGCATGATGGTGATGTTGTGCTCCGCGTCACTGCTTACTTGGGAAGAACTCCAAGATGCGCTGTCGATCCTGCCGCCTTTCGTCATCGCCGGCGTCGTCTGTGGCTATTATGTGTCCTGTTTCCCGAAAAGAATCGCCGCTGATTGGTACGGGCAAAGTGAGACCTAAACATGGAAAAGTGACAGTTAAGGAGGCGTGTGTATGATGTTTTTCTTCTTATTCCTACTTTACGACGTGACCTTGGCGCTTGGGTTATTGTATGCCTTCGCCGCTATCGGCGGCGGGATGCCGAATATCCTGGCGGGCCGCGTGTGGGAAGGGATCCCTCTCTTTGCGACATACGCCTCGGTCCCATCGTTTGTGTACGCCATCCTCATGGTCTCCAGGGCTGCGCGAGCGACAACGTTCGGCGCTTCAGTCCGCTGGAGCGTCGCCAGCAGCATGATTGTCTGGGGGCTGATCGAGGCGCTCGCCGCTCTGTATTCGCCTCCGAACAAGCTGGATTCTCTTTTCCTGACAGCGCCCGCTCTGCCAGCCTTCATCCTCGCCAGCGTAATCTGCGGCTGGTTCATGGCGCGCTTCCGCAAGCCGCGTTCCGTTGTTGTATTGCAAAATGAGGAAAGTTTGTAGAGATGGAAAAGTCACAATTCTGGAGTAGTGCGCGGATGCGCATTGTATAAATTCTGAAAACGATGGATAACCGCAACGAAACTGATAAGTCGCTTTACGAAGAATATCCCGCGCTTGCCGGGTATTTACAAGCGTTTATCGAATTGCAATATTGTGATGGAATAACGGATCGTGACATCAATGCTCAAGGCGCTGAAGAAAGTGCGCGGTCTCTTGATCTCATCATCAAGCAAGGTCGCGAGCTATTAAGCCGCGATGATTTTCCGACGGGCGAGATTGAAAGACTGACCGGTAAGTGGTTCCCTGTTAAGACCGACTGTCGCCTTTGGCTGGAACGCATGCTGGACGAACTTGGCCGGAGAGGGACGTCGCCGAAGGCGCGAGGGAATCAGATGTCTGTCTCGCTAAAGGAGCTTTTACGGACGGGCGTATTTGCCGGCATCCAGCCAGGAACTCCGAAGCAGCAGCTGCTGGATTTGCTCGGCGAACCGGACTATGTCGGCGGGACTTCGCGAAAATATCGGCGGCCTCAAATTCTGGTGTATGGCAGCGTCGAGCTTTATTTGGATCACGCCACTCGCGATCAATTTGTGAGCGTATTCTGGGATGCGGAAGCCAAAGGAGAATTTCGATTCTCGTCACGCGTGGAAGTCTTGGATTGGGAATGGAAACCTGGGATGACGCGCGAGC
>NZ_JBDSQY010000161.1:0-17858 GCF_039929585.1 Capsulimonas sp. | reverse complement strand
GTATCGGGATGCTGTCAGTTGTATTGGTATGCTTTCAGTATACCAGTAGACCAAGAAATATAACGCCCTGAGAAGGGCGTTGCGCTATCCATCCACGCTCATCAATGAGCGGGACTTCCGCGCATTTTGTTAAGTATCACGATTGGGATGTCAATTTTGTGCTATGATCGGGGCAATACTGTCCTTACGCTAGATAGCAGGACAGTGGTATGATTGTCCTGCTATCTAGCGTAAGGACAGTATTGGCTGTCCCGGGGCGGCGACGCCGCGATAAAAATCCCCCCATAACGCGTGACATCATCAAATAATCGAGAGGTTCCAGATTGAGTCCGACCAAGTTTGAAATGACCAGGCGGCAGTTTATCCAGTTCGCCACGATCAGCGCCGCCATGCTTTTGACCGCAGAGCAGGGAGGCCGCGCGGCCACGCCGCTGCCATTGAAGACGCGCTCTTATGCGGCGCTCCAAGACCTGCCCGCCGGCTCCATCAATCCGCAGGGATGGCTGCGGACGTATATGGAGAAACAGGCGGAGCACCTTGGATCCAAACTGACGCAGGTGTCTTGGCCCTTTACAGTTGCGTACTGGAAGGGTGAGGAGCAAGGCGAATTATGGTGGCCTTGGGAACAGATGGCTTACTGGGTTGACGGCGCCACACGCCTGGCGATCGTCATGAACGATAAAAGTCTGATGCGGCAGGTGCGAGAGAAGATCGACTACACGGTCTCCCACGCTAACTCGGACGGATATCTTGGGCCGAAGTTCTTTGAGGAGCCCACGGGCGACTTCCATCGCTGGCCGCATGCGGTCTTCTTCCGAGGATTGGCGGCGGCCTCGGACGCCAGTGGCGAGACTGAGATCGCGGAGGCCATGCGTAAGCACTATCTTTCCGACAAGGCCGCTTATGGGAAGCCCACTCGCAACGTCGTCAATATCGAGACGATGCTCTGGTGCTACGAGCGTACTGGAGATCCGCAGCTGCTGGCGCTCGCCGAAAACTCCTGGCGGGAATACTTGACGGTGGCCGACGACAAGGAACATGGGGATCTGTCGGAGCTGCGCGTGTTTTCGGCGACGCCGATTGACGCCCATGGCGTGACCTATATGGAGACGGCCAAGCAGCCGGCGATCCTGTACGCCCATACCGGCAAGACCGAATATCTGAAATTCGCCCTCGCCGCCCAGCGCCGCGTCTTCGACCACCATATGCTGATCGACGGTATCCCATCCACCTCGGAATGGTATCGCACGAAGACGTCGCTCGACTCCCATGAGACGTGTGATATCTCCGACCACACCTGGTCGTGGGGATATCTTCTGACGGCGACGGGCGACGGAGTGTGGGGGGATCGTATCGAGCGCGCCTGCTTCAACGCCGGTCCTGGCGCGATTAAGAACGACTGGAAGGCGCTTCAATACTTCTCCTGCCCTAACCAGTTCCTTGCTACCCTGAACTCTGACCACAACGTCATGGCGCACGGGGGGCATATGATGGCGTACCAGCCCAATCCAGGCCAGCGCACCGCCTGCTGCGGCGGCAACGTGCATCGGCTTCTACCTAACTACGTCATGCGCATGTGGATGAAGCAGCCGGACGGTGGCCTGGCGGCGACGCTTTATGGCCCGTCCAAGCTCACGACTACCGTCGGCCCCGATCACGACTCTCTCGAAATCGTTCAGACAACGGGATATCCCTTCGAAGAACAGATCCATTTCACGATCGATCTGAAGCGCGCCGTCGCCTTTCCGCTGTCCCTGCGTATCCCAGAATGGTGTGAGAATCCGAATATCACATTGAACGGCAAGCCGATCAGCACGCCGCATAAGAAAAATGGCTTCGTCACGCTAAATCGAACCTTCCAGCCCGGGGATAAGATCACCCTGACCCTGCCCATGAAGACCGCCGTCTCCCATTGGCCCCAGAATGGCGTCGGCCTAGAGCACGGACCACTCGTATATTCCCTGCCGATTGAAGCAAATTGGACGCCAATCGTCGAAGAACGATATACGACCGCCGAATACCCCAGCTGGAACGCCACGCCCACGAGCGCCTGGAATTACGGCGTCGTTGTCGATGAAGCGAAACTCAAGAGCTCCGTAAAGTTCGAGCGCAAGCCCATCCCAGAAGATCCCTGGAGCAACCCGCCTACCCGGCTCATTGTGTCCGCCAAGAAGATCGAAGACTGGGAGCTTCAGGTCAATCCCGACAATCCCAACCAGAAGTTCACCCCGCCGCTGCCCGACGTGAGCGCGAGCAAAGTGGCCGATTCCGTGGAGCATTTGACGCTGGTTCCCTACGGCTCCACCCACCTGCGGGTCACCATCTTCCCAGATCTGGGATAGTATCTTGTTAAGGTAAATACCCTTCCAGCGCGTAGGCGACGGCTTGCTCCCAGGTGAGGAGGGCGCCGGATGTCTGAGCCGCTGTGAAGGCGGCTTCGCTGAGAGCGGCGCGGGCGGACTGGGTTTGCCACTCAAACGATTCCTCGGGGTCGGAGGATGGCGGGATATCGAGAGCCCCCCCCAAGCTGTGCGCCGCCGCCCAGAGACGCACCGCACGCTCTGGGCGTCCCTGCTTGTCCTCAATGCCCGCCAGTGCTTTCAAGTTGTCCAGTGTGCCTAGCTTGTAGCCGACCGACCGGCCAATTTCTAGACTTTGCTGGTGCAGAGATTTGGCGGCCAAGAGCTTGTTTTTTTTGTCGGCGATGAACCCGAGGCGAGTCAGCGCTTCGGAGACGCCCTGTTGATCCGCCGTCTGGCGGAAGAGACCGAGAGCCTCCTCGTAGAGGGCCTCCGCTGACGAATCCTCTCCTTGTCGGCGCATCGCATTCCCAATGTGCACCAGCTGCCTCGCGACGCCGGAATAGTCCTTGAATTCTCGAAACAGATCCAGAGATTGCTCGTGCCGAACGCGCGCCTCTGTATAATCCGCCTGCTCATAGGCGACGTTACCAAGGTTTCCAAGGGTGCGCGCCACGGAGTGGGTGTCGTTCATCGATTGAAAAATGACAATCACCTGTTCGTAAAAATTCCGCGATGTCTCATACTCCTTGAGGTAGTACGCCACATTCGCCAGGTTGCTGAGCGCCTGCGCCGATCCGCGCACGTCTTCGGCGTCTTGGAACCGAACTTGCGCTTCCTCGAACAACGCTCGGGCGCTCAAGGGATCGCATAGGATTAGCGCCACATTGCCGAGATTGTTGAGCGCGACGGCTTGGCCGCGTCCATCGTCAAGCTGCCGGCGGACATCCAAACACTCAGAATAGAAACCTCGGGCCGCGCTGTAGTCGCCATGGCTATAAGACAGCACCCCCGCGCCGTTGAGCGCGCGCGCCCGCGCCGCTGTCGTTTCCCGCGCGCCCGGTCGATCCAGCGCCTGGATGAGATAACGCCTGCCCTGGACATGAAGGGCGTGCATGTGCCAGTATTGGGACAGCCCTCCGGCGAGACTCAGGCCGATACGCGCCGCCTCCGTGTCGGTGTCCGGCTGCATCCCGACCCAGGCAAGCGCCGCCGCAAGATTGCTGTACTCTGCTTCCAAGGCCGCTAACTGCTGAAACAACTCCGCGCCTCGAAGCTGGGTCGCCGCCTCGACAAGCGCCGCCGCCCAAGCCAGATGACGGCCGCAAACCTCTGCGCCTTCCTGCAAATGCTCCGCTCCATACTGGCGCACCGTTTCCAGCATCCGATATCGTTCGGCCGCTGCGCTTCCGTCAAAGATGATGAGCGATTTGTCCACCAAAGATGTCAGCAGATCTAAGACGGCGCTCCGAGGAATGTCATCCCCGGCGCACACTGCTTCTGCAGCCTCCAGAGTCCAGCCTCCGGAAAACACGGATACCCGCGCCAGCAGGATCTGCTCCTGAACGGTCAGGAGCGCAAACGACCAGTCCAGAGTCGCTCGCATCGTCTGCTGGCGAGACATCGCGGCGCGGCTTCCTCCCGACAACAGGGTCAAATGATCGTCCAGTCGGGCCGCCATCTGCTCGGCCGTCATCGCCCGAATACGAGCGGCGGCCAGCTCAATCGCCAGCGGAGCGCCCTCCAGCCGCGCGCAGATCTCCGCGACCGCCGCCGCGTTGGCCCCCGTCAGCGCGAAGTCGTTCCGCGCCGCCTGCGCACGCTCCACGAACAGCTGCACGCT
Organism: Capsulimonas sp.; assembly: GCF_039929585.1. NCBI lineage: Bacteria > Bacillati > Armatimonadota > Armatimonadia > Capsulimonadales > Capsulimonadaceae > Capsulimonas > Capsulimonas sp. The sequence continues at coordinate 13,715 of NZ_JBDSQY010000161.1, read as the reverse complement.
TTCGTAACCCATCAGCGCCCGACAAAGCGCCGCCGGGTTTTGCGGCAAATGCGCCGGGTCCGGCGTCGACAGCGATGGAACTTGCCAGGCGACCTCGCCCGTCATCCGCAGCGCCTCACGGCTCGTCGCCAGCACGCGCACGCCACCGCACTCTCGCAGCAGGCGATCGGCGGTCTGCGCAATGGCGTCAAGCAGATGCTCGCAGTTGTCCAGCACCAGGAGAAGATCCTTGTGACGCAGATAATCGATCAGCGTTTCCAGCAGCGGCTGGTCCGGCGTTTCCTTCAGATTCAGAACAGAAGCAATCTGTCCCACGACGCTTGCTCCATCCGAAAGCGTTTCCAGCGCCGCCAGCCAAACTCCATCGACGAACTGCGGGGCGGATTCTTCTGCGGCCGTGAGCGCTAGACGCGTTTTGCCAATGCCGCCCGGGCCGGTCAGAGTCACCAGCCGAGACACCCCGATCCGCTGCATCACCTCTGCGCGCTCGTCCTTGCGTCCGATCAGATCCGTCAGCGGCTTGGGAAGATACCCTGGCGGCTTCGGTGACGGCGCGCTTTTCGGGACCGTCATGGCCGGCAAGGACGCACGCCGCTGCATCTCGGCGCGCCCTTGGGAGTAGAGCGCCGTTGTTTGTTCGTCGGGAGCGGCCCTGGGATCGTCCCGGCGCAGGGTCTGCGCGAATGTCCGGTAGACGCTCAGCGCGGCGTTATCGTCGCCTGCCTGGAAAAGCGCCTGCATCAGTCCCCGCTGAGCCGCTTCCCAGAGCGGCGCAATACGGATGGCGCGCCGGTAATAATCAGCCGTCGCCGTGTGATCTCCCGCCGCCAGGGCGTTTCCCGCCAATGTTTCCAGCGCCTTCAAACACTCTTGTTCGCGCGCTGTGCGCTCCTCCAACGCCCACTCTTCATTGCATCCTTCCAGCAGCGGACCCCGATACAGCGCCGCTGCGCGCTCCAGCGCTTCGGGCGTTTGGCTGTCGATCGCGGCGTCGAACTCAAGGAGGTCTACTGAGGCGCCGCCGAGATCCAGGCGCAGCGTGTGCCGGCTGGGCGACTGCACGCGCCCGGACTGGCTTCCAAGCGCCCGGCGCAGATCGCTCAAGGCCGGATTGAGATTGGCGGCGGATCGATCGGGAAACGCATCGAGCCAGAGCATTTCGCAGAGCCATGCGCGCTCCACCGAATGGCCATGACGCAGCACGAGCAGCGCCAGCAGCCACCGGCTCTTGCGGGATCGCAGCGGCGGCAGCGGCCGGCCATCCACAAACGCTTGCATCGGCCCGAACAAAGTGATCGCCAACGACGCTTCGGAGTTTTGCGTACCCATCATTGCCCTTTCCGAAGAGGACAGGGAAGCCTGCACGCTCAAAAAATCTTCTTGAAATCGATTTCGATTGTTCGGAACGTTATTCCTTCCAAACGGGAAGGCTGCGGGAAGGCGCGGCTGAGATAATGACCGTGAACGATGCAAGAACGCGTCCTGAGACGCAGCCAATTTCGGATTCGCCATGGAGGATCTTATGACCCTGGAAACGATCGCGCCAATGGACATCGAGAATATCGCCGCCGTTCCCGCAATCTCCCGACGCCGCGCCCTGCTGATGGGCGTGGGCGCAGCGATTGCGGCGGCGCTTCCCGCATTTGTCAGTCCTAAAGCATCGGCCGCAGCGCCGACTTCACCCACCGACTTCATAGGAGCGCACACCATGAACACAGTTTTGACGAAAGACGGAACGAAGATCTACTACAAAGATTGGGGCAAGGGACTTCCCGTGGTCTTCTGCCATGGCTGGCCGCTGAGCGCCGACGCCTGGGACGCCCAGATGATCTTCCTGGCCGAGCACGGCTACCGGGTGATCGCCCACGACCGGCGCGGCCATGGCCGCTCCAGCCAGACCTGGGCCGGGAACGATATGGACACCTACGCGGACGATTTGTCCACGCTGATTGAAACCCTCGGTTTGAAGGACGTCACGCTGGTCGGGCACTCCACGGGAGGCGGTGAGGTGGCTCGCTACATCGGCCGGCACGGCTCGAAGCGGATCGCCAAGGCTGTTCTGATCTCTTCCGTCCCGCCGATGATGCTGAAGACGACGGACAATCCGATCGGCGCGCCGATCGAAGTGTTCGACGGTATTCGCGCTGCGGTGCTTGGGGACCGCGCCCAGTTCTACAAGGATTTCTGCATGCCGTTCTACGGCTACAACAAGTCGGACGCGAAGATCTCGCAGGGCGTCCGCGACTCGTTCTGGCTCCAGGGGATGATGGGGTCGATCCAGGGCCAATACGATTGCATCAAGGCGTTCTCCGAAACGGACTTCCGAGGAGACTTGGCGAAGTTCGATATCCCAACGCTTGTTTTGCAGGGTGACGCCGACCAGATCGTTCCCATCGACATTGCGTCGCTGCGCACGGTCAAGATGGTCAAGGGCGCGAAGCTCAAGGTTTACCCCGGCGCGCCGCACGGGCTATGCACGACGCTGGCCAATGAAGTGAACGCCGATCTCCTGGCCTTTCTCAAATCCTGACGAAAATAATCGAGGAGTATGACATGGACGGCAAACCATTCTTTACCGAACACTACGTTTCCCATGGCCAGGGACGCATCTACACGCGCGACTACGCCGGCGACGGGCCTGCCTTTGTGCTCATGCACGGCTTCCCCGACAACCTGCGCATTTACGACGATCTTGTCCCGCACCTTGTCGCCGCCGGCCGGTGGGTCGTCACGTTTGATTTTCTGGGGTTCGGCGCCTCCGACAAACTTCCCGGCGCCGTTTATAATTTCGGGCAGCAGCTGGGCGACTTGGAAAGGGTGATCGAAGCCCTGGGATTGGAAACAATCGTTCCCGTCGCGCACGACTCCTCGGGGCCGACGGCGATCAACTTTACGCTGGCGCATCCAGAGCGCGTGGAATCGCTGTGTATCTTGAACTCGGGTTACGACGACGCATTTCCCATTGTCTGGCCGGAGATGGTGACATTGTTCGCGACCCATAGTATGAGCGCGCTGAGCGCCGCCATCGCGCAGAGTCCTACGCAGTTTGGCTGGCTGCTCGGCTGGCAGAAAACGCTGTTCGCCGATCCGTTGCCGCCGGATCAAAAGGAGCGCTTCGAAACGTCGATTGGGCAGCTCATCGCCGACAACTTCACTCAGCCGCCAAGTTCCGGTCCTGCGTTCATGCAGCTTGCTTCGCACTTCTTTGCGGAGCTGGCGCGAAATACGCGGCGCCTGCCTGAGTTAAAGCATCTCGATTTGCCGGTCAAGGTGATCTGGGGAGAACTTGATCCCTACATCACGGCGGATGTGGGCCGAGATCGTGCTTCCCACTTCCAGCACGCCACGCTTCATCTGCTGCCGGCAGGGCATTGGGTGCAATCGGACATGCCTGCCGAAGTCGCACAGGCGATGCTTTCCTGATTCCATCTGCGCAAATTTTCGGAAAATGATCGGGATTCTGATAGGAGAAATTTATGGATATTACTGGTTGTGTTGCTCTTGTGACGGGCGCCAACGGCGGTATTGGACGAGCCTTTGTCAGCGAACTGCTAAAACGCGGCGCCGCGAAAGTTTATATCGCGGCGCGCGACGCCGCTTCGCTCTCGGATCTGATGGCGGGTGGGGACGAGCGCCTGATTCCTCTCACGCTCGATGTGACCGATCTGGCGCAAATCGAAGCGGCGGTCGCTGCTGCGCCGGATGTGACATTTCTCGTCAACAACGCCGGCTTCGCCGCGTTCGAAGGCGCGATCTCGGCGCCCGATCTCTCCAGCGCGCGCCGGGAGATGGACGTCAATTACTTCGGTACTCTGGCGCTGACCCGCGCCTTTGGCCCGATCCTTGCGGCGTCGGGTGGCGGGGCCATCCTGAACATGCTGTCGATGGTGGCGCTGGTGAGCCTGCCTATGGCCGCAACCTATTCGGCGTCCAAGGCGGCGGGCCTGTCCCTCACACGCAGCATCCGGGCTGAGCTTTCGGCGCAGGGGACACTGGTTGTCGGCGTTCTCGCGGCTCAGACGGAGACGCCGATGGGCGCGCGATTGCCGGAGCCGCGCTTGACGCCCGAGGAAGTTGTTTCAGATTCCCTGGATGCGATCCAAGCGGGTCAGAACGACGAAGTCGTCGCGGGGGCTTTGTCACGCGGCGCTTACGCCGCCTTCACCTCCGATCCCAAGGCGTTTCAAGCCAAGATGTCCGCCCGACTACCGCAGCGCTAACTATAGGAGAAATCTCATGTCCGAAATTCAAAATCCGAGCGCGCCTGTCACAGCGGCGCCAGACGCCGTCCCCACGACCAAAATCCTCGCGATCAGCTCCCTGACCGCCAAGGCGACGCCCGAAGCCATTGCGCAGATCATGCCCTTTGAAGCGCCAGCGACCGTCCGTCTCCATCTGGCCGGTAAAATCGACCAGTGGTTCTTCCAGACAGGGTCGAATGGCGTCGTCTTCATTCTGAATGTGACGACGGCCGCCGAGGCGCACGAACTTCTCGAAAAACTTCCCTTAGGCGTGGCCGGCTTGATGACATTCGAGCTCATTCCGCTTGGGCCGCTCAAGCCGCTCGGCATGCTTCTAATGGAGTAATAGAAGAAGGAATTCACGTCCAACGTGATCAATCTCTGCCGCGTTCTCCCTAATTTTTGGCCCATCCAAATTTGGATGGGCCATTTGTCGTTTTCTTTCGCCCGCATTGAACCCGCGCCCTCCCTCCGGTGTCCTTGGTATGTCAATGAACCCGATAACCAACAACCATGACGACAAATTGATGGAGCGTATCCAGGAGCGGGATGAGGCGGCGTTTGAGCTGCTAGTCCAGCGCTATCAGGACGCCCTGCGCCGGCATCTGCTGCGCACGGTGCGTGATGAGGACGCCGCTGGGGATCTCCTTCAGGAGCTGCTTCTGCGGGTATGGACCAAGGCAGACCAGTGGGATGGGCGCGGAGGCGTTCGACAATGGCTGTTTCGAGCCGCCACAAACCTTGCCCTCAACCATCTGCGCTCGGTCCGCCGCCGGCGTGAAACGGCGCTTGAAGCGCCGCCGACCGTCACGACGGATGAGGTCCGCCGTGACCTGCCTGCCGAGTGGATCGCGGATGCCTCCGAAACTCCGGAAGAGGCCGCGCAGAGCGCCGAAAGCGCCCGGCGACTTCGTGGGATGATCGGCCAGCTTTCCGACGAGAAGCGAGAAGTCTGGACCCTGGTGCATGAGGATGAGATGGATATGGCGGGGGCGGCCGAGAAGCTTGGCATCCCCACGGGGACGGTCAAGTCGCGACTCTATCATGCGCGTCAGCAGTTGGCTCGGGAGTGGAGTGAGATGGTGAAGGAATGGGAGAACATCGAATGATCCAGATGACGGAAACGACATGGCACCAAGAATCTTACGACCGATTTCTTCGGGAAACGCTTCCCGAACTGCTTTCCGAACGGCTGCCGCTGGCGGGATACGCGGTGGAGTTTCCTACGGAGACAACGGCCCAAGTGACCGTTTCGGTATTCGGGCCGAGCGGCGAGGCTTCGGCGACATTCGACGGACTTTGCCGACCGGACCGAGAAGGAATGCTCTGGCTCGGCGGCGATCAGGGATCGATCCATGGCGGTCCGGCTTGGGCGCATCCACGCATCATGCTGCCTTACGCCGACCAGGAAGATCTGGAGGCCGCCAATATCAAGTGTATCGGCGAATGCCTTTATGACGATATCGAAGCGCGTCTCGGGGAAGCGACGGAGGAACTGCCCTGGGACGAATCCCTGCTGCGCTCGTGGCTTCCGCTCGACGTATGGTTCGCTTCGTTTTATTCCGAGCGTTCGCAGTGGCTGGACAAAACAAATTGGCTGGCCCGCAAGATCCACGCGCGGCGTCTCTTTATTCCCAGCGCCACCGGCGCGCTGACGGCGGCGAACATCGGTCGTGTCAGTCCGCTGGAGACACCCGAAGGATCGAACGTCAACAAGATCTGTGCGATCGCCATGGGCGCGGTGATTCGCGATGGGAAGCTGATGATTGTCGACGACGCTCCAGAAGCAGGCTTCGGGCTGCCGGCGATGATGATCCCCTTCATCGAGCACAGTTCCGACGCCCGGCTGATCATGAGCTGTAATATGATGCGCCAGTGGCTGCCGACGACGAAATCCGAGCCGGCGCTCGTACAGACGGGATATGAACCGGACGTCCCAGGATTTTGGTGCGGGCGCAGCCTGCTCACGGCCTACGCGCCATGGGGTGAAGACACGTTTGAGGACTCGGTGGTGATCAGCGAGTCGTGCGCCAAACGATTTCCTCGGGATCCCGCTCCGACCCAGTGGTATCGCGAGCGCTATACGCCCATCCAGGCCGGCGACCGATTGTCGAATCGTCACGGCGCGAAATGCACGATCGGCCGCATCCTTCCCGACGACGAAATGCCGCATCTGGACGGAGTCGCCGTCGATCTCGTCTACTCGCCGTCCGGAGTCATTTCGCGGCTGAACCTTGGGCAATTGTGGGAAGCCGCCGCCGGGCGCATCGCTCATCTCACTGGCGAGCCGTTTATCGCGCCCCCGTTTCATGGCTCATCCCAAAACGATCTCCGGGCGCAGCTCAAAAATTTAGGATTGCCGGATGACGGGCTTGGACAGCTCACACTGGGCAAGGACGGCCCCGCGCTGGATCGGCCAAGCTGTGTCGGGTGGGTTTACTGGGGACGACTGGATCACGAAGCCGCCACGAAAACCTCATACACGACGGGCGCCGAAGGGACTGCTGGAAGCAATGGCGGCGCAGCGCCAGGACAGGCCTTGGGCTATCTCGAATACGCCGCCCTCCGCGAGATCGGCGCTTACGAGACGATTCGCGAACAATATCACACACGATCTCAGCGCAATCCCGAGGCGGCGACCCTGGCGGAGCGCCTCGCACATGGTCCCGTCAAGCAGGAGCCGGGATCGTCGCCGGCCTTTGCGGATCTCACCGCGCGTCTTGCCGCCGCCGGTATCGGCGCGGATCTTACGGGCGGGATTTTGCAGCTCTCGCTGTGCGCGCCTTCGTCGGGACTGGAGCTTGCCCGCCCTGTCCCTCACCCCTGGCTTCGGGGAGTGGAGGTAAGATCGGTGGGAAACTTCCGTGCGTCTGCTGGGTTTGACGACATCGAAAAGGTGAATGCGCAGCTTGGACGATTGATCCAATCCGGGGCTCCCGAGACGCTGATTCGCAAAGGAAGCGTCGCGCTCGAAGCAAATGTGAGCGCTTACTTCGAAGCGCTGGTCGGCCCAGAAACGCTGCAATGGAGTGAAGATGTCGTCTTCAGCGGGCGCGCCATCGTATCGCCGGGAAGCGGCCTGGCGCTGGACGAAGTCGCATTGCCAGAAGAAATGGCCTGGGCGTTGTTTACTCCCATGCTGATGCGCGAATTTTCGGACGCCGATGCGATTGCGCGAAGGTCGCCGGACGCAGCGGCTGCACTGGACATCATAATGGCGCGTTCCTGGGTCATCTTAGCCTCATCAATGCTGTATGCACAGCCGGAGTTTGTGCATACGCCGCTGCTGGCGCTTCGCCCGATGCGTGAGGCGGGGGAGGTGCTCCGAATCCACACCGTCGTCACATCACTGATGAACGTCGATTTCGACGGCGACATCTGCTCCATATTTCTCCCCGTGACGGAGGCCGGACAGCGAGAAGCAGGCGCATTGCTGACGCCGCGCGCCTGCCTGGAGCGCGAGCCTCATCTGCTGGCGAACCTGCGGCCATCCATGGACAGCCTCTGGGGACTCGCTCAACTCAGTTTGAGTGAGCCAGGGCGTGAGGAGCTGAGCGCCCTCGGCATCGAACCGCTTCCAGAAGGCTTGCTGACAAAGCGCGACATAACGGATACGTTAATACGCATCTTAGAGAATGATGGCCTCACGGCGGCGATTGCGGCGTCGGAACGTCTTCGCCGTCGCGGCTTCGAAGCCGCCAAGCGCTCTGGATGGTCAATGGGTCCGTTTCTTGGCCACACGCTGGACTTGCCGCCGAAGCCGGGCGCGGCGGAATGGCTCGACGCCTGGCCTCGCTACGCCGAGGAAGTCACAGACATCCTCACGCGCAAAACAACCTTCGACGACAACGACCTCGACCCGGCGCGTCTTTCCGCGCTCAGCGGCGCGCGCGGCTCCACACGGCTTCTGCGCAATTACATCGTCGGCTGGGGAAGCGCAGAGGACATTCACGGCGAGCCGACGCCCACATCGCATGGGCTGGTCGAGAGCCTCACAACGGAGGAAGTGACGCTGTTCGCGCTCAGCCTGCGCCAAGCCTGGCATCGGAACTTGCGAAGTGAGAGCGCGCCAGCGTCCCAAGCCCCCTCGTCAGGCGGCCACCACGTACTCGCCCGCGCCATGCGCGCACAGTACCCCGGCGCCGTCTTCGCCCGCGCGGCCGTCGCCGTCGAGATTGACCCGCTGACAGAAGTCGACAGCCGCTTGTTCGTCGGGCTCCCTGCGATATCTGGAACAAGAGATTAGTAATCGGGAAGGGCGCCGCATCCTGAACGCGTTGCGGCGCCCGTCATTATTTGTGCGAAATAAGTGCTGGCGGCTGTTCACGAAAAGTAAATGCGAACCACTCTTCACCATCGTCGATGTCGCCGAGTAGCCAAGGGGCATATTGGGATACATTGGAAATCTGTTCTGGTATGTGAGAGTGATCGATATAAAATCGTGTGTCGATCGCCACCTTAGCCTCGTTAAGTGTTAACCCACAATCCCGTAAGTACTGGATTCTCAGCGATGCCGCTATGTGCATCAGCGCTCCATGCTCTTTGATCAGGCTTGGATGACATCGCCGCTGTGTGGCGCGTTCCAACGCACGAATGGCGTACGGACTCGATGTGACTAGCCCCCATCCGAATTGGCCGGAATCCGCCCACACGTTGCGCAGCATTCTCTTTGCTAGTCCCAGGTGGCGATCGCTCTCGTTAACGACCAGGTGATTGCTCTCGTGTTGTCAATCCATACCCGCGTTGCGAACGCGTATCCAACCAACTGGTCTTCAATCCAGGAAAGGGCCGCGAACGCGTCGTCGTTTTGAATGAGTTGACCAATGGATTTCGGGTTTTGGGAGATTGCGTGACCAGGGCGAGGACCTTGATCAGACCAGTGTCCGTAATGATGGGAGAATAGGTCCGAACAAAGCACGCAATATTCTTGAGGGAAATCTTCGCCAGGAATTAGCTCATATCTGACGTTGTCGGAGAGGAATGACATATCTACGCCGAGTAGGTGCGTACCGCTACTATGCCGCGATTCGCTCGAACTCTTTCGTTCGGCAGTTCATCAAACTTGAGTGTGGAGCATCCTGCAACGCTTACCGCGATATGCGTTGCTTGTTCGGCATCTAGCGATTCCGAACACCAGCCCCATCGAAACTTGCCGCTGGGAAAGCATTCGTTGCGGTTCTTGTAAGCAGCCAGAGCCATGACCGCTTCCACAGCGTATGCGGATCGGTAATGATGGGGCAAGAGCGCTACTTGATCTTCGTAGTTCGTAGCCTGATCCTGGCCGAGAGGGCCAAGGTAAACCAGATAGCAGCTTTGTGCGTCAATCTCGCGTTTAGTGAAATCTTGCGTATATAAGTCTCTATGATATGTGTTGCTAAATAAATCTGGTTGGTTCTGTGTTAGCCAGGCGATACTGAGGTCCGACCGTTCTTTGCCATTCACCTCAAGCAAGTCGACGCCGCGAAACACTACGTGTGTTTGGCGCACTTGCTTGCTCGGCTCAAAAGGACAAGGCTGCGACAGCAGTTCGTCCAGCAACGTTTGCACACGTGAAGAGACTCGCGCATCTGTTTTTTTGCTTTCCGCGTCGGCAAACGGCGGCTGGCTTATCGGTGTCAAATCTGTTGCTTCCTTTCTCTGATTGCTTCTACAGTATATCCCAATTTTACAAAATCATTGCGCCTGAGTTTGAATAGGCCGCGTGTCGTCAATGCAAATCATCCTGTTAGAATAGTGCAATGTTTAGATCAGATTCCGCACTGACGCGAACGGATTGTTCTGGTATCATTGAGTACAGTCAACACATGTCATGTGGCGCGGCAAAACGTGAATCTTCGATTTTTGAAGTTGTGATTGCGTTTATTGCGTTACATATGGGGTCTCAATGAACAAGGCAGTCCTTCGCGTTCTTTTGTTATCATCGCTCGCCGCTACGCATGCGGCTGCGGCTCAGTCGCTGCGTCCCTCGTTTGAACCCGCGACCGGGACGATTGTCGACGCCCGCTGGAAATCCGGCGTGCCGCTGGGCGGGATTGGGGACGGCAAGATCGAGCTGATGACGGATGGGTCTTTCGGGAACTTTACCAACCAGCATAACTGGGATCGGCCCTACAAGTGGGCGAAGGGCGCCTTCGCCGCCGTTCGCGTACAGGCGGCGGACGGCGCGCCGGTCGCGCGGATTCTGCGGCTGCAAAAGGGTGAGGAGTACACGGGGCTGACCAATGTGCAGCATACACGGATGCAGGGATGGTTTCCTCGCGCTCAGATCGATTACAGCGATGAGGCGCTGCCGGTGAAGGTGCGTTTAGAGGCGTTTTCGCCGCTGATCCCGCACGACGCTAAGAACTCCTCACTGCCCGTCGCCTTTTTAGACTATTCCGTGACCAACACGACACAGAAGACGGTGAAGGCGAGTATGCTGCTGTCCTGGCCAAATCTTTTGGGATGGGGCGGGCGCGTTGATACGAAGTGGGACGATCTGGGCGGCAATTCGCAGGATCCGGCGCACGCCGGAGCGCTCCAGGGGCTGCGCTTTTCGACGAGCCAATCCTACACAGATCAGAGGCGTAATGTGCTGGGTGAGGATTTTGTGGGAGTGCGGTCGGACAGTGGCTTGACGGTCAGTAATTGTGCGTCGTGGGACGCGGCGACGGCGACGCCGGCGTTTTGGAGCGGCTTTGAACGGACCGGGAAGCTTCAGAGCGCGGGGAGTAATCCCGCGCAGCCAGCGGGCGCGGTGGCGGCTGAGGCGACATTGAAGCCCGGTGAAACGCGTGTCTTTCGGTTTCGGGTCGCCTGGGCGATGCCCCAGATGATCACGGTCCAGAATCGGGCGGTGGTGAGCAAGGAGACGGCGCCGTCGAAGACCGATGTCGGAGCCGTGACCGACACCGACGGCGGTTCGCGCTGGGGAACCGGGCGCGCGATGCAGGCGGGCGATAATCTCGTCGTCGCGCTCGGGCGGTCCGTCACGCCGTCGTCGATCATGATCGACAGCGGGGGAGCGGGCACGGACTATGCGCGCGGCCTTCGCGTGGAAGTCTCCCCGGACGCTAAGTCCTGGAAGGAAGTCGCGGTCAAAACCGCAGACGAAATGAAGGGCGCATCCCAAACGATCGCGCTGACGCCCGCCGCCGGCAAGTACCTCCGCCTGACGAATCTCGGGACGGATACGTTCTACTGGTGGAGTGTTTATGGGATGAAAATTCAGGCCCCGGGAAGCGCGGAGCCGCTGATGCTGGCGCCGGACGCTGTCACGGCGAATCTGATCAAAACGACCACTGTCGTCACGGAAGACGTCGGCCATTACTGGAAGAACTGGTGGAACAGCGCCGGGGAGATTGCGGCGTACGCCGACAAGAACGAAGACACGCTGCTTAAGCAAACGCGATCCTGGCAGGACCCGGTCCTCCAATCGAGCCTGCCATTCTGGATGAAGCTCAAATTGATCAACTGCGCGTTTCCGATGTTCTCCAACACGATCCTGACCAAGGACGGGCGCTTCACGGTTTTGGAAAGCCCGATTGACATGGGCGGCGCCCTTGGCACGATGGATCAACGCATGGCCTCACACGCCTTCTTCACGGCCTTCTTTCCGGAGCTGGACCGCGCCGAGTTAGAGATGTACGCCACGTGCCAGCAGACGGATGGGCGCATCACGCACTTCGACGGTAACGTCCACGAGGTAATCGGCCGTCCCGATGTCGGGTATGGCATTACCGACTGGCCGGACCTTTCGTCGGCTTGGGTGATGCAGGCGGTGAAGCTTTATCGCTGGACCAGCGACGAATCGTTTCTCACGCGCATGAAGCCGCACATTACGAGCGCCATGGACTGGCTCGAAAAAGATGGCGCGGACGATAACTTAATTCCGGCGGGCGGGAGCACCTACGATTACGAGCAACTGCCGCGCGGCGAGTTTATCTACTCCGCGTCGTGTTACTTAGGAGCGTTACGGGCGGCGTCGGCCGTCTCAGACCCAGCGCAGGCGGCGGCTTACGACAAGCACCTGGGCGATGTCCAGAAATCGGTGATGGCGGACCTCTGGAACGGAACATATTTCCGAAAGTGGCGCCAGCCACCGACAGGGAAAACGGTGGAGGACAGCTTCGTGGCGAACCTCGCCGGCGACTGGCTGGCGCGCTTGACCGGCCTGCCGCGCACCCTCGATCCGAAGATCATCCATCAGAGCATCACGCAGACGATCGCCCGGCATCAGAAGCCTTTTTATCCCGTGCCGCCGATGCAGGTCACTTCCCAGGGCAAGCCCACGACTACCTCGTGCTATTTCTTGCAGCACGAGCCGTTTCTGGGCTGCGAGGCGATCTACGAGAACTATGTGGACGACGGGATCGAGACAATCAAGCGAGTCTATGACAGCGCCTGGGAGCTGAACCACAGTCCCTGGGATCAATCGCTCGCTTACGACGCCCCCTCGGGTGTGCAAAGCGGACTTGGGACCTATATGACCTGCCCGACGTCATGGCATGTGCTGAATGCCCTCGCCGGAACGTCGCTGGACCTGCCCGGCAAGCGGCTCTACGTGTCGCCGCGCCTCGCGACAACCGAGAGCGAACTGCATCTTCCCGTTTACTTCTCACGCTTCTGGGGATGGCTGGACTACGTCCCAGCCCAGCGTCATTTGACCCTGCGCATCGATCGTGTCTTCCCATTGGACTCCGCCACGGAACAGCCGCTCTATCATGTCGCCGGCAATCATACGCAGCCATCGGATGCGATGACGCTCACCTCGGTCGCCGCCGATGGCGACGCCGCGCCCATCGCTCTTGACGCTCCCTTTGTTGTAAAAGAGGGCGCGACACTGGACCTGTCGTCGATGATCGACCGCCTGGCGCCTCAAACTCCCAGCGGCAAAGTCGAATTCGAGGTCAAAGCGCCCGCTCCTGTGCGTCCCGGTCTGCCGTCGGCGGACTGGGTGCTGAGCGATAACCTGCACGACTCCCCGCAGCTCGCCGCATCGTTTGGCCAGATCGCCTTGGACGGCGATCCCGCCTCCCGCTGGACCACCCTGCGACCGAGGCTCCCGGGCGACGCATTGACACTCGACATGGGCAAAATCCAGCATGTCGCCAAGCTCGTTCTGGACAGCGCGAAGTCGCCCTCGGACTATCCACGCGGCTACCTCCTGGAAACGTCCTCAGACGGCGCGACCTGGACGCCCGCCGCCCGCGCCGACGCCGGCCAGGCCGGCGCCGCGCAGCAGGCCGGCGTGCTGACCATCGCATTCCCGCCAACCGACGCCCGGTATTTACGGATCACCAACGAGGGCGCGGACCCCGGCAGCTTCTGGTCCGTGCATGAACTGATGGTTTATGGGGAGTAGGGGATCTTCTCGCAATCGCCAGCCAATATTCAATGTTGGCCGTCTGCGCCACCGGGTGTGACTGATTTTTCTGACAGGCCCTTTCCCGATCTCGTCCCACAGCTGGAAGCAATGGTCTAGTCAGGGGTAAG